>JBQEKJ010000013.1:0-4755 GCA_052103835.1 Pauljensenia sp. | reverse complement strand
CTCCACTCGTGGAATAGTCCCGGATGCGGCATCGTTGAGACACGAAGGAGCCGCGGAACCACCGACGGCTGTGACTACCACCGGAGGCCTCATCCATGAGCACCGTCGAACTGACGACTGACAACTTCCAGCAGACGATCACGGGCAATGACATCGTCCTGGTCGACTTCTGGGCGACCTGGTGCGGTCCGTGCCGCCAATTCGGACCCATCTTCGAGGCATCCTCGGAGAAGCACTCCGACATCGTCTTCGCGAAGCTCGACACCGACGCCCAGCAGGAGATCGCCACAGCCGCACAGATCAGCTCGATCCCCACACTGATGGCCTTCCGCGACGGCATCGCCATCTTCCGCCAGTCCGGCGCCCTGCCCGCCCCCGCACTGGAGGACGTGATCGGTCAGATCCGCGACCTCGACATGGACAAGGTCCGCGCCGAGATCGCAGCGGAGGACGCCAAGGCCACGGCCTCGGACACCACGGCCCAGGCCTGAGCCTCTCCTGGCCCTGCTGACCCCGCAGGGGCACCGGGGACGGTCGCCCCGCTTAGGGCAACCCCCCTCCGGTCCCGGCGCAGCAACCGCCCGACAGGGGACGCCCCCGCAGGACCAGTGACGAGGACGGAGCCGCCCCGGACCATTCGATCCGGGGCGGCTCTGCGTCCGTTGCGCTCGTGTGCGGTACCGGGGCCTCAGGCTCCGAGGTCGGTGGCCACGAGCTCTGCGACCTGGATGGCGTTCAGTGCTGCCCCCTTGCGCAGGTTGTCCCCGGCCACGACCAGGATCAGTCCGCGTCCGCCCTCCACGGCCTGGTCCTGGCGGATGCGTCCCACCAGGACGTCGTCGATGCCCGCGCACTCCAGGGGTGTGGGCACGTCGACCAGACGCACTCCGGGGGCGTCTGCCAACAGTTCGCGGGCCCGGTCGGGGGTGATCGCGCGGGAGAACTCCGCGTGGATGGTCAGCGTGTGACCGGTGAAGACCGGGACGCGCACACAGGTGCCCGAGACCCGCAGCTCTGGGATGTGGAGGATGCGGCGGGACTCGTTGCGCAGCTTCTGTTCCTCGTCGGTCTCCTCCGACCCATCGTCGACGATGGCGCCAGCCAGGGGCACGACGTCGAAGGCGATGGGGGCCACGTACACCTCCGGGTCGGGCAGCGTCACCGCGCGCCCGTCGAGTGCGAGTGCCGCCAGGTCCTGCTCGGCACCGGCACGCACCTGACCCTCCAGCTCGCGCACGCCCTTGAGACCCGATCCCGACACCGCCTGGTAGGAGGAGACGAAGAGGCGTTCAAGACCTGCTTCGTCGACGAGCGGCTTGAGGGCGGGCATCGCCGCCATGGTCGTGCAGTTCGGGTTGGCGATGATTCCCCTGGGGCGCTGGGTGATGTCGTCGCCGTTGACCTCGGAGACGACCAGTGGCACGTCCGCGTCCTTGCGCCACGCGGAGGAGTTGTCCACGACCACCGCACCGGCCGCGGCGAACTTCGGGGCGTACTCGCGCGAGGCCGTGGCCCCGGCGGAGAAGACGGCGATGTCGATCCCGGACAGGTCGGCTGTGGCCACGTCCTCGACGACGACCTCCCCGCCCTTCCAGGGAAGCACGCGCCCGGCGGAGCGCGCGGAGGCGAAGAAGCGCACGGTCGTCGCCGGGAAGGCGCGCTCCTCCAGGAGCGTGCGCATGACGCGCCCGACCTGTCCTGTGGCTCCCACGACCCCGACTGTCAGTCCACCCACAGCTGTCTCCTCGCTCATCGTCCTGTCCCTCCGTACACGACGGCCTCGGACTCCGTGGAGTCCAGGCCGAACGCCGTGTGGACCGCCTGCACCGCTCGGTCCAGGTCCTCCAGTCTCGTCACGACGGAGATGCGGATCTCCGAGGTCGAGATGAGATCGATGTTGATCCCCGCTTCCGACAGTGCGCCGAAGAGCCTGGCGGACACACCGGGGTTGGTGCGCATCCCGGCACCGACCAGGGAGAGCTTGCCGATGTCGGGGTTGTAGCGCAGCTCCTGGAACGCGAGCTCGTCACGAGCGGCATCGAGGGCGTCGAGGGCGCGCTGGGCGTCGCCCTCGGGCAGGGTGAAGGTGAGGTTCGCCCTCGTCTGGTCGGTGATCGGGATGTTCTGCACGATCATGTCGATGTTGACGCCTGCCTCGGCGACGACCTCGAAGATCCGCGCGGCCTTGCCCGGCTCGTTGGGGACGCCCCTGACGGTGATCTTGTCCTGGGACCGGTCATGGGCGATGCCGGAGATGAGGGGTTCCTCCACCAGTTCCTCCTGGTTGTGTGCGAGGGCCGCCTCCGGGACGAGGCCGGCGAGCTCGGGGTTGGCGGGTCGGTTGGAGATCCACGTGCCCTCCTTCTCGGAGAAGGAGGAGCGCACGTGCAGGGGGACGTCGTAGCGGCGCGCGAACTCCACGGCACGCAGGTGCAGGATCTTCGCGCCGTGTGCCGCCAGCTCCAGTGTCTCCTCCTGGCTGATCGTGCGCAGGCGATGGGCACGGGGAACGATGCGCGGGTCGGCCGAGAACAGTCCGTCCACGTCCGTGTAGATCTCGCAGACGTCCGCGTGCAGGGCAGCAGCCAGCGCGACCGCTGTCGTGTCGGAACCGCCGCGCCCCAGGGTGGTCACGTCCTCGTCCTTGGAGATCCCTTGGAAGCCCGCCACGATCGCGACCTGGCCCTCGCGGATGGCACGCGCGATCCGCTCGGGCACCATGCCGATGATCTGGGCACGGCCGAAGTGGGAGTCGGTGCGGATGCCCGCCTGGGCGCCGGTGTAGGCCTGCGCGGGGACACCCAGCTCGTTGACCGCCATGGACAGCAGTGACATCGAGATGCGCTCCCCGGCGGTGAGCAGGATGTCCATCTCGCGCTCGGGTGCGTGGGTGGTGATCTGGCCGGCAGTGTCGAGGAGGTCGTCGGTCGTGTCCCCCATCGCGGAGACGACGACCACCACCTGGTGACCGGCGTTGCGGGTGTCGGCGACGCGTCTGGCGACGCGCTTCATGGCCTCCACATCGGCCACCGACGAACCGCCGTACTTCTGCACGATCAGTGCCACGGGTCCTCCCCCCGACCCCGCCGGGTGCGCGGGTCGCGGTCAATCCTAGGGAGTTGCGCAGCGAGGACGCGTGATGACCGCGATACGGGCGCACATGACGCAACCCACGCGCCCTCGTCGTCCGAAGCCGTCCGAAGTCGCCCGGCCCGCGTGGGCACTCCTCTCCCGGCGGCACCCCTTGTCCGGGAGCACCCCTCTCCCGGCGGCACCCCTTGTCCGGGGGCACTCACCCCTGTGGACCGTCCGCTCCCTGTGCCTCCGCTCCCGGCCCGCCGACCCGGGGCAGGAACACCCTGAACGTCGTCCCTTCCTCCGAGGTGTCCATCTCGACCCGCCCTCCCAGTGAGGTCGTGATGGTGGACACGATGGAGAGCCCCAGTCCTGAGCTGCCAGCCCCGCTGCGGGTGCGCGAGCGGTCACCGCGCACGAAGCGGTCGAAGACAGTGGCTCGCAGGTCCTCGGGGATCCCGGGTCCGTCATCGGCCACGAGGATGCAGACCTCGGTCGCGGAGAGTGCGTGCACGCCGACCACGACCCGGGTACCGGCAGGAGTGTGGACACGGGCGTTGTTGATGAGGTTGGCCAGGACCTGGCGGAGGGCGTACTCGTCCCCCAGCACCAGACAGTTGGACGGCACCTCGTCGATGTCGAGGGACCACACGTGGTCAGGCCCGGCGGCATGGGCGTCGGAGACCGCGTCCACGACCAGGGGCACCGGGTCCACGGGGACGGACTCCAACTCGCGTCCCGCATCGAGGCGGGCCAGCAGGAGCATGTCCTCCACGAGGCCGGACATCCGCCGCGACTCCGACCCGATCCGGGACAGGGCCAGCTCAGGGTCGACCGACCCGCGCTGGAGGAGCTGGGCGTAGCCCTGGATGGAGGCCAGGGGGGTGCGCAACTCATGGGAGGCGTCGGCGACGAACTGCCGCAGGCGCTGCTCGGAGAGCATGCGCTCACGCAGGGCGGACTCGACGTTGTCGATCATGGTGTTCAGTGCCTGGCCGACGTCACCCACTTCGGTCCCGACCTCGACGGAGGCCGGGTCGACCCTCTCGAAGGGTTCGAGGCGGGCATTGCTCAGATCCAGGGAGCCGATGCGTCGGGCGGTCGCCGCCACACGCCCCAGAGGTGCGATCTCGCGGCCCAACCAGCGCCGACCCGTCAGTGCCGCCAGTCCGGCGATGAGCAGGGCCAACAGCCCCCCGACCCACACCAGTGTCGCAATGGTGTTGTCGGTGCGGGCCAGCGACTGCCCGATGACCACCTGCCCAGAGTCCGTGTCGGCGGCGACGACCCGGAATCGCCCTGCGCCCGAGAGGGAGACGGTGTGTCCACGGCCGTCGGTGGGGACCTGCAGCAGGATGGCCTGGTCGCCCTCGTCCAGGGAGACCACCGTGAAGTCCTGGACGATGCCGGAGGTCGTCACCCCTTCCCGCTGGATGAGTTGAAGCGATCCTTCGTCGGAGCCCGGGCCGTCGAGGCCGGGTGGGACACCGGGTTGGTCCCCCTGGGACGGGGAGTCGACGCCCGACTGCGGTGTGGGCCCGCTGACACCGGGAGACGGGGAACGCACTCCCTCCCCCGCAGCGGTGGTCGACGAACCCGTGGACTCCCCCGACTGCACACCTGCACCGCCGGACTGGGGCCCCGATCCCCACTCCCCCTCCGTCGGGCGTCCGGTCTGGG
>JBQEKJ010000012.1:15925-19252 GCA_052103835.1 Pauljensenia sp. | reverse complement strand
ACCGTGCCGATGCGGCGTCCGGGCTCGGCCGCGGAGTCGGAGGCGAGCACGGGGCAGCCCTCGCGCATGGCGCGGCGCCCGTCCGCGGAGAGCCCCACCAGGACCACCTCGGGTCGCGAGGTCGCAGCCTGTTCCAGGGCTGCGCGACCGGGGAAGTCCTGCGGCTTGGACAGGGACACGACGCGACCGGCACCCACCTGGAAAGGCGTCGTCCCACGCGTCAGCTCATGCCCGCACAGCGGCATCCCGGCCTCCAGCCTCAGGGAGTCGCGAGCCCCCAGTCCGGCGGGCACCAACCCGTCGTGGGAGCCGACGTCCATGAGCAGGTCCCAGGTCTCCCCGGCCAACTCCCAGGGGACGAAGAGCTCGAAGCCGTCCTCGCCGGTGTAGCCGGTGCGCGCCACGACCGCGTCGACACCGGCGTAGTCCATGTGGATGCCCGCGTAGTAGGGGAGCTCGCGCAGGGCCTCGATCTCGGCGGGGTGCGCGCGGTGCGCGCTGTTGGCGTTGATGAGGATCTCCTCCGCGCGCGGCCCCTGCAGGGCGATGAGCGCGGTCGACAGCGTCCGGTCCTCCACCCCGACGTCCAGCCCGTCGGCGGTGGCGGCAAGCGTCTGGGCCACCGTGGTCGCGTTGGCGGCGTTGGGGACCACCAGGAACTCCGCGGCCTCCAGCCGGTAGACGATGAGGTCATCGACGATGCCGCCGCCCTCGTCGCAGAGCATGGTGTACTTCGCGCGCCCGACCCCCATGGTGGAGAAGTCGGAGACGAACGTGCGTCCCAGCAGCTCCACGGCGTCGCGGCCCTGGACGTGGAGCTCGCCCATGTGGGAGAGGTCGAAGAGCCCTGCCGCGGTGCGCACGGCCTGGTGTTCGGCCAGCGCGGAGGTGTACTGCAGGGGCATCTCCCACCCGGCGAAGTCGGTGAAGGAGGCGCCCAGCGCCGCCTCACGGTCGTACAGCGGTGAGCGGCGCGGGCCGGCGCCTGCCGCGCCGGTGTCGTGTCCCGCTGTCGTCGCTGTGTCCTGCTGCCCGGAGCCTGCCGGTTCCTCAGTGGTCGTGCCCATTCCTGCCGCGTCCTCGTCCATGTCAGTCCTCCTCAGTGGGGCGGACCCGGTGTCACCACACCCGCCCCCGTGCTTGTCACGTCTGGTTACAGTGTCCGTCATTCCGCGCCTGTCGGGGGCCGTACTCCCCGGAGTGGGGCCCCCTGGGGCCTCCCGGGGTGCCATCCGCCGGGTCCGCGGTGTCAGTCCGCGACCGGCGTGGGCTGCAGCGTGAGCACCAGGTGTCGGTCGCCGTACGCCCCGTCGATGCGTCCCACGGGTGGGAAGTACTTGTCGGGCGCCATGCCGGGCAGGGGGAAGGCCGCGCGCTCGCGCCCGTACGCCCGCCCCCATTCGTCACCGACGAGGGCGGCCGCCGTGTGCGGGGCCCGGTGCACCACGGACTCCTCGGCGTCCACGTCGCCGTCGATGACCTCCTGGACCTCGGCGCGGATGGCGTGCATGGCCGCGACGAAGCGGTCGAGTTCGCCCAGGTCCTCCGACTCGGTGGGTTCCACCATGAGTGTGCCCGCCACGGGGAAGGAGAGCGTGGGGGCGTGGAAGCCGTAGTCGATGAGACGCTTGGCGACGTCCTCCGCCCCGATGCCCGACTCGTGGGCGAGGTGGCGCAGGTCGAGGATGCACTCATGCGCCACGAGGCCGCCCGCGCCCGTGTACAGCACGGGGTAGTCCTCACCCAGACTGGCGGCGACATAGTTGGCGGCCAGGATCGCGCCCCGGGTCGCCCGGGTCAGCCCGGCGCCACCCATGAGGCGGATGTAGGCCCAGGAGATCGGGAGCACACCCGCGGAGCCGTAGGTGGTGGCGGCCACCGGGCCGCCGAAACCGGAGTCCAGCAGCGCCGATGCTCCACCGACCGGCGTCCCGTGGGTCGGCGTCCTGTCGGCTGGCGTCCCGTGGGCCGGCGTGTCACCAGTCGATGCCGCGCCCTCCGGTGTGTGCGTGGTCGGTGTCCCGTTCCCTGCTGTGGCGTCCGTGGGTGCACCGGCCCCGCCCTCGTCGACGGGGGTGGACCAGGTCGCAGCGGTCTGCGCGCGCGGCAGGAACGGTGCGAGGTGGGCTGCGACGGCCACGGGGCCCACGCCGGGCCCGCCCCCGCCGTGGGGGATGCAGAAGGTCTTGTGGAGGTTGAGGTGGGAGACGTCCCCGCCGAAGCGGCCGGGCCGTGCGAGCCCGACCAGGGCGTTGAGGTTGGCGCCGTCGATGTAGACCTGCCCGCCGGCGGCGTGGACCAGGTCGCAGACCTCGGTGATGTGGCCCTCGAAGACGCCGTGCGTGGAGGGGTAGGTGACCATGACGGCGGCGACGCGGTCCTCGTGCTCGCCGAGCTTCGCGCGCAGGTCCGCCAGGTCGATGGCCCCGTCGGGGGCGGTGGCCACGGCCACGACCTGCAGGCCGGCGAGGGCGGCGGAGGCGGCGTTCGTGCCGTGGGCCGAGGCGGGGATCAGGCAGATGCGGCGCTCGGGGTGGCCGATGGACTCCTGGTAGAGGCGGATCGCCTGGAGTCCTGCGTACTCGCCCTGGGAGCCGCCATTGGGTTGCAGTGACACCGCCGCGTAGCCGGAGATCTCCGCCAGCCAGGACTCCAGGTCGGCGATGAGCGTCAGCCAGCCCTGCGTCTGGTCGGCGGGTGCGAAGGGGTGGATGCCGGCGAAGCCCGGCCAGGAGATGGCCTCCATCTCGACGGCCGCATTGAGCTTCATCGTGCATGAGCCCAGCGGGATCATCGTCCGGTCCAGCGCGAGGTCCCGGTCCGCGAGGCGGCGGAGGTGGCGCATGAGGGCGGTCTCGGAGCGGTACCGGTGGAAGACGGGATGGGTGAGGAAGTCACTGGTGCGGCGCAGGTGGGTGGGGAGGTGGTCGGTCGCGGGGGCAGTGGGGGAGGCTGGGGTATCGGGTGCTGTCGTGGCACTGACGAGGGCGGCCCCGGTGGACGTCTCCGGGCCCGTCGGACGCTCTGCGCCCCCCGTGCCCAGTGACTCCAGGTCGGCCGTCGAGGCGCCGGTGGGCACACCGAAGGCGGTGAGGACCTCGTCGATGTCGGTGTCGACCGTCTCCTCCGAGGTCGACACGGACACGGTGGTGGCGTCCACGCGGCGGATGTTGATGCCCGCCCGCTCGGCCGCGGAGAGGACCTCGGCGGCGGCGCCCTCGTCGGCGAGCCCCACACGCACGGTGTCGAAGAAGCTCTTGGCGGCGGGGCGCAGGCCGTGGGCGGAGAGTGCGTCGGCGAGGCGGGCGGCGTGGGTGTGGGTGCGCG
>JBQEKJ010000012.1:9583-15915 GCA_052103835.1 Pauljensenia sp. | reverse complement strand
GTGCGCTCGGCGATGGCCCGGATCCCGTCGGGTCCGTGGTGGACGGCGTACATGCCCGCCACGATCGCCAGGAGTGCCTGGGCCGTGCAGATGTTGGAGGTGGCGCGCTCGCGGCGGATGTGCTGCTCGCGTGTCTGCAGCGTCAGGCGCAGTGCGGGGGTGCCGGCGTCGTCGTGGGAGATGCCGACCAGGCGCCCGGGGATCTGGCGGGTGAGGGCGGTGGTGACCGCCATGTAGGCGGAGTGGGGGCCACCGAAGAAGAGGGGTACGCCGAAGCGCTGGGTGGAGCCGACCGCGATGTCCGCGCCGATCTCACCCGGGGGTGTGATGAGTGCCAGGGAGAGGATGTCGGCGACGACCGTGACCAGGGCACCGCGTTCGTGGGCGGCTGCCACCACGCCCGCCCAGTCGGCGACGCGTCCCGAGTCCCCTGGCTGCTGGAGGATGACGCCGGAGAAGTCACCCTCGGGCAGGCCGGTGGAGAGGTCGGCCAGGACCAGTTCGATGTCGGCGGCAAGCGCCCGGCCACGCAGGACGGCGAGGGTCTGGGGGAAGACATCGGTGTCGACCAGGACGGGGGCATCGCGGTGGGCGCGGTTGGCGCGGCGCATGAGGAGCATGGCCTCGGCCGCGGCGGAGGACTCGTCCAGGAGGGAGGCATTGGCCACGGGCAGGGCGGTCAGGTCGGCGACCATGGTCTGGAAGGTGATGAGGGCCTCCAGGCGGCCCTGGGAGATCTCGGGCTGGTAGGGCGTGTAGGCCGTGTACCAGGCGGGGTTCTCCAGGATGTTGCGGCGGATGACGGCGGGGGTGACCGTGGCGGAGAAGCCCTGGCCGATCATCTGTCGCATGGGGCGGTTGCGGGAGGCGAGGTCGCGGAGTTCCGCGAGGACCTGTTGCCCGGTCGCCGGGGCGGGCAGGTCCAGAAGCGCATCGGTGCGGATCGAGGGCGGGACCGCCGTGTCCACCAGCGCGTCCAGGCTTGGTTGGCCGACGCGGGCCAGGGCCCGGGAGAGGTCCCCGTCGCTCGTGATGCCCACGTGCTGGGGGACGAAACCGTTGCTGCTCGCAGTGCTCACGTTCGCATTGCCCATCGGGGACCTCCAGGTAAAGGCAGAACCAACCAGACCACTGTACTTCCCCGCGAGGGCTGCTCCGGGTGGTGGTGGCTCGGGGGCGGCCGTGCGACCACCACTGCCCAGCGGGAGCAGGTTTGCGCCCTGCCGTCCGTGTGCCTGCGGGTGTGCGACAGGGGAACAGGGGAACAGTCAGGACTGCCGTCCGTGTGCCTGCGGGTGTGCGAGCCTGCTCGGAGGCGCTCGTTCTCGGCTACCTGCCGGATCAACGCCCCCGCGCGTCCGAGTTCCACTCGACGGAGTGTGTCACCCATCCCGAGAGGTGGAGTTCTCACCGAGAGGTGGACTTCTGACCGAAGTGAAGCCCTGTGGCACTTCCGTTCGATGAAAAGCCCACCGCTCGGCACTCACGGACGGGCACTGGTCGGTGTGCATCACCGTAGGGAGCCATGGGCGCACCTGTCCGGGGACGACACCTCGTGCCCGGTGCTCGTCTGAGTCAGTCGGTGGACCCTGCGCGATGAGAGCCACCTGTTGTTCGTGGACACGGTGTGTCTGTCCACCGATCGGGGTGACGACTCCAGGTTGTCCACAGATGCACGTGCGTGTGCTGCCGGGTTGCTTGTGACTTGCCACCCTGCAGGCATGGAGACCACGAACTCTGACATCATCACGGCTCACTCCGGCAACAAGGTCGTGGCCACCGCCACGGGTGAACACGTTCGGATCAGGCGTGGGCACTTCCTCCATCTCGGGGGAAGTGGTCAGGCAATGACGCCGTGGGAGGCCAAGCGCCGGGTGGCGGAGGCGAGGATCCTGGTGATTGCACGTGAGTGCTCACAGCGACTGGTGTTCACGCTGTACTCGGCTCTGCTCCTCTGGGGTGTCGACGGCTGGTTGGACAATCCTGATGTCTCATTCCGCACCCAGCGGCGCTACCCGGGGTCGAAGTTTCCAGATGTGCAGGTGGCGAAGTGTCGTGTCGGGGGTGTGCGCGTCCGTGAGACGCGGATGGTCCGGTGGGTCAGCGGTTGGCTGAGGACGGGGGACATCGAGTTCGAGTCGCTCGAGGACACCGCTCTGCTCTTCGCCTGCACCCGGCACCCACTTGAGGCATTCGTTGCGGTCTGTGGGATCCTGCGGGCGTTGACCGGTCTTGACAAATGGGTTCTACGCAGGGATCCGAGTGCTGCAGAGTCTGTTCGACAGGAGTTGCTCGCCATGCTGGACGGGCGTCCCGGCACGCGAGGCATCCGAACGGCCCGCCGAGTCCTCACGTTCGCAAGCGCCCAGTGCGAATCGGTCGGCGAGCGCGCCTTCCTGTGGGTCCTCCTCACCGTGTGTCCGGAGATGCCCCGTCTCCAACACGAGGTGGTGATCGGCGGTGTCACACGGTTCATCGACTTCGCCTTCCCCAGCTTGGGGATCGCAGTCGAGTTCGACGGGATGGGCAAGCTCGGGAGCTCCGAGTCTGAGGTCGTGCGCAACCGGCGTGAGATGTTCGAGCGGGACCAGGCGCTGACACGGGCGGGATGGAAGGTCTACCACTTCGGTTGGACCGACCTGTCCGACATGGCGGCTCTGAGGACGGTCATCGTCAGGACGCTTGGCTGGAGTGGGGCGAACGTCGACCCGGAGCGGCGGAACCTGTGGAGAACGGTTCCACCCGAGGTCGCATCCCGTTCCGGGAGATCGTGACACGGTTGGTGTGGAGGGGAATGGTCCGGCACGACGAGGGCTCCCCGTCGCCAGGTGGACTCCTCGTCGCCAGGTGGACTCCTCGAATGGTGGACTTCTCACCGAAGTGAAGCCCTGTGGCACTTCCGTTCGATGAAAAGTCCACCGCTCGACGTGTGGGGCGTGCGATGGGTGGGGTGCTCGCCCCGCCGACACCCCGGCCACCCGGTCACCGAGCTCAGAGGTTCAGCTGGATCTTCCGCCCGGGCACGGCGTCGATGAGCTCGCGCGTGTAGTCCTGCACCGGATTGTTGAACAGCTCGTCGGAGGTCGCGGCCTCCACCAGCTTCCCGTGCTCCATGACCACCACGTCGTCGGCGATCTGGCGCACGACCGCCAAGTCGTGCGTGATGAACAGGTAGGACAGACCCAACTGCGCCTGCAGGTCGTTGAGCAGGTTGAGGATCTGGTTCTGCACCAGGACGTCCAGGGCGGAGACGGCCTCGTCCAGGACGACCACCTCGGGGTTCAGCGCCAGTGCACGCGCCACGGCCACGCGCTGGCGCTGCCCACCGGAGAGCTCGTTCGGATAGCGGCGCATGACCGAGCGGGGCAGGGCCACCAGGTCCAGCAGCTCCTGGACGCGGGCGAGGCGCTCGGCCTTGGAGCCGATGCCGTGGACCCGCAGGGGTTCCTCGATGATCCGGAAGATCGAGTACATCGGGTCCAGGGAACCATAGGGGTTCTGGAAGACGACCTGCAGCTTGCGTCGCAGGGCGAAGAGCTCCTTGTCGTTGAGCTCCGAGCAGTCCTGCTCCTTGAAGTAGACCTTGCCCGATGTCGGGTCCAGCAGGTTGAGCACCATGTTGGCCACCGTCGACTTGCCCGATCCGGACTCGCCGACCAGCGCCAGGGTGGTGCCGGTGCGCAGCCCGAAGGACACGTCATCCACGGCCAGCAGCTTCTTGGCCTCACCCTTGGCCCCGCGCACGTCGAACTCCTTGGTCAGGTGCTCGACGCGGATGATGTCGGAGGTCGCGACCGACCCGGCGCCGGAGCCCGTCAGCTCCTCCTCGGGGACCTCGCTGCCGCGCGCGTGTGCGGACTCGATGCGGGCCGCTGCCAGGGACGGTGCGGCCGCCACGAGGCGCCCGCGGTGCATGACCACCAGCTGCTCGGCGCGCTCCGCGGCCAGGCCGAGGTCGTGGGTGATGAAGAGGACGGCCGTGCCCAGCTCCGCGGTCATCTGGCCCAGGTGGTCCAGGATGCGTCGCTGGACGGTGACGTCCAGGGCGGAGGTGGGCTCGTCGGCGATGAGCAGCTTGGGGTGGGCCGCCAGGCCGATGGCGATGAGGACGCGCTGGCGCATGCCGCCGGAGAACTCGTGCGGGTACTGCTTGGCGCGCCGCTCCGCGTCGGGCAGCCCGGCCTCCTCCAGCAGTGTGGCGACGCGCGCCCCGACCTCGGAGCGTGGCACGACGTGGTTGGCCTCGAGGGCCTCCTTGACCTGCTTGCCGACGCGCAGCACCGGGTTGAGGTTGGTCATGGGGTCCTGGGGGACCAGGCCGATGCCGGATCCGCGCAGCTCCACCCACTGCTTGGTGGAGAGGTTGGTGATGTCGCGACCGTCGAACTCGATGGTTCCACCGGTCACCCGGCCGGTGCCGGGCAGCAGCCCGATGATGGCGGCCGCGGTCGTCGACTTGCCCGACCCGGACTCGCCCACGATGGCCACCGTCTGGCCGGGGTAGATGGTCAGGTTCGCCCCGCGCACGGCGGGCACGGTACCCGTGGAGGAGGTGAAGGCGACCTCCAGGTCCGTGATCTCCAGCAGGGGATTGGCGTCGTCGGGGTGGTCGTCCTCGCACGAGGGCGACGCAGTGGGCGCGGGGGTCCCGGCGTCGGCGTCCAAAGCGGCGTCGTCGCCGAGGACCGCGCGCGTGACGGGGGCGCGCAGCTCCTCCTCGGAGGGGCCGCCGGCCTCGTCACCGACGGGCAGGGGATTGCCCTCGGGGATGGGCTCGATGGGTGGGACCGCGCCGGAGAACTCGGGGTCCGTGCGCGGGATGCCAGCGGGGTTGAGTGGATCTGTCACTTCTTGCGCGCCTTCGGGTCGAGGGCTTCGCGCACGGCGTCGCCCATCATGATGAAGCTCAGGACGGTCAGGGCCAGGGCCAGTGCCGGGTAGAAGAGGACCATGGGCCTCACCCGCAGTGAGACCTGGGCGGTGGAGATGTCCCCGCCCCAGGACACGATCGAGGGCGGCAGACCGATGCCGAGGAAGGACAGGGACGCCTCCGCGACGATGAAGGTCCCCAGTGCCACAGTGGCGTAGACGATGATCGGGGCCATCGCGTTGGGCAGGATGTGGCTGGTGAGGATGCGCCACTTGGAGGCGCCGGTGGCGCGGGCCGCCGTCACGAACTCCTCGTTCTTGGCCGACATCACGGCACCTCGGGTGATGCGCGCGATCTGGGTCCACCCGAAGGCGGCCAGCACGATCACGACCATCCAGACCGTGCGGTGCTCCTTGAACATCTGCATGATGACGATGGCCGCCAGCAGCAGGGGGACCGCGAAGAAGATGTCGGTGAAACGCGAGATCAGCGCGTCGATCCAGCCTCCCAGGAAGCCGGCGAGTGAACCCAGGACGGACCCGATCACGACGACGACCAAGGTCGTGAAGACGCCGACCGTGACCGAGGCGCGGGCCCCGTAGATGACGCGAGAGTAGATGTCGCACCCCTGCTTGTCGAAGCCGAAGGGATGCCCGGGGGCGGGGGTGACGAGAGAGTTGCCCAGTTCACAGAAACGGGGATCCTGGGAGGTGAAGAGTCCCGGGAACAGCGAGAGCAGCACGGCGAACAGGATGATGAGGGACGAGATCCAGAAGAGGGGTCTGCGCCGGAGGTTCTTCCACGCCTCACCCCACATGGACGAGGGGGCGGAGTCGTCGGCGACGGCGTCGACGGCACCCAGGCCGGTCTCGTCGACGTCGGAGACGTAGTGCTGCTGGCCCCGGCGGGTGCGCTGGATGCGTGCGGAGGGGATGTGGTGGTCACTCATAGCGGATCCTCGGGTCGAGCACGGCGTACAGGAGGTCGACCAGCAGGTTGGCCACGATGTACACGAGCACCAGGACGGTGGTGAACGAGACGACGGTGGCGGACTCACCGCGGGTGATGGCCTGCCACAGCGTCCCTCCCACGCCGGAGATGTTGAAGATGCCCTCGGTGATGATCGCGCCGCCCATCAGGGCGCCCAGGTCGCCTCCGAGGAAGGTGACGACGGGGATCAGGGAGTTGCGCAGTACGTGGCGCTGCATGACGGCTCCGTTGGAGAGTCCCTTGGCGCGCGCGGTGCGCACGAAGTCGGCGGAGACGTGCTCGGACACCGACTGGCGCGTGAGTCGGAGGACGTAGGCCAGGGACTGGGCGCCCAGCACGATGGCTGGCATCGTGAGCGCCTTGAACGAGACGTTCGGACCGACGGTGGTGGGCAGGATCCCCCACTTCACCCCGATGAGGAACTGCATGACGAAGCCGATGACGAAGGTCGGCACCGAGATGACGACCAGTG
>JBQEKJ010000012.1:0-9573 GCA_052103835.1 Pauljensenia sp. | reverse complement strand
CATCCCCCACGCCTGATGCCCGCCACGACGCCGGCGGAGATGCCCAGGATTGCTTCGATCAGCAGGGCGTAGACCGCGAGCTTGATGGTGATCGGGAATGCATGCGCCATGACCTCGCTGACAGGACGCCCGGAGAAGGTCGAGCCGAAGTCGAGGGTGACGACGCCCTTGAGGTACAGCAGGTACTGGAGCCAGAAGGGCTTGTCCAGGTTGAACTCGGCGGTGATCTTGGCGCGTGCTGCCTCTGTGAGACCGCGGTCGCCGCCCAGGGCTTCGACCGGATTGCCGGGCATCAGGTACACCATCGCGAAGATCAGGAACGTCGCCCCGAAGAAGACCGGGATGGTCTGGAGGAGTCGACGTCCGACGTATCGGAGCATGGGGTGGTTCCTTTGGGGAAGGGACGGTCGCGCCCATCCCCGGTCACCGGAGGGGTGGGTCGCACCTCTGTCCCGGTGGACGCGGTTCGGTCGCGTTCACAGTCAGTCTTCGCAGGATCCCGGATCGCGGGCTCCCACCGGGGTGGTGCGCCGCCAGGCGCTCTCCAACCCAGAAGCAGCATAGGGTAAACGACGGGCAAACCGCACCCGTCTGGCCGACATGTCACACCTGCCCACAGGCCATGCGGAGTCGCATCGTGCGCAACTGCCCCGTCCGCGCGACCAGGTACCTCCGGATTGACGAGGGCGGCGCGGTCGCGGCGTGGCGGTGGTGAGGGAGCGTCCGGCTCGGCGTACCTCCCGTGTGCGGAGTGGCAGTGTCCCACCCGGAGCACGTCCCGGACACAGTGGTGGCAGGCGCGGAGGATCGCTGGACGCGACCGACTCCGCGGCGGTCTTGAACACACGCTGTGGCGGGTGGGAAAGAATCCCCACCCGCCACAGCGTGCAATGCGTTCCGGCCCGTCAGGGACGGTCAGCGGATGTCAGCCCTGCTTGGTGATCTCGTATGCCAGGGGCACGGAGTTCCAGCCGAACTCAACGTTCTCGACGTTCTGCGACCAGCCGCCGGAGACGTTCTGGTACCACAGGGGGATGGCCGGGAGATCCTTGAACAGGACCTCCTGGGCCTGGTCGAGCAGTGTGTTGGCCTCATCGGCGGAGGTGGCTGCCGATGCCTGGGTCATGAGGTCATCGAACTCCGCGGAGGAGTAGTCGCCGTCATTGGACCCGGCACCCGTCCCGTACAGGGGGGCGAGGAAGTTGAACTTGCTGGGGTAGTCGGCCTGCCATCCGGAACGGAACGCGCCCGTGATGGTGCGACCGGTGACGTCGGTACGCAAGGACTTGAAGTCGGGGTACGGGTTGCCCTCGGCGTCGATGCCCAGCGTGTTCTTGATCTGGTTGGACACTGCGTCGACCCACGCCTTGTGCGGCCCATCGGAGTTGTAGCCGATGGTGAAGGTGCCCGACCACGGGGAGATGGCATCTGCCTGGGCCCACAGTTCCTTGGCCTTGTCGGCGTCGAAGGTGAGGACCTCGTTGCCGGGGATGGCGTCGTTGTATCCGTCGATGACGGGGGACGTGAAGTCCTTGGCCGGGGTGCGGGTGCCGGAGAAGACCTTCTCAGTGATCTCCTCGCGGTTGATCGCGTAGGAGAGTGCCTCGCGGCGCAGTGCGCCCTCGTCGCCGGAGAAGTGCTCCAAGTCCTGGGGAATCGTGAAGGACTGGAAGATCGCCGCGGGCTGGTTGACCGCGCGGTCACCCAGATCCTGCTCATAGGTGGCGATCGCGGAGTCGGGCAGCTGGTCCAGGACGTCGAGGACGCCGGAGAGCAGATCCTGGTAGGCGGCATCGAGCTCGGCGTAGAAGACGACGTCGACTCCGCCATTCTGCGCCTGGCGGTCACCCGTGTAGTCCTCGTTGGGAACCAGGGAGATCTTGACGTTGTGCTCCCACGCGGAGTCGGAGGCCAGCTTGTAGGGTCCGTTGCCGACGGGCGTCTCGCCGCCGGCCTCAGGATCGGCGAGCGTGGAGTCCGGGAGGGGGTAGAAGGCCGAGTAGCCCAGGCGCGAGGGGAAGTCGGACTCCGCCTGCTTGAGCTTGACGGTGAAGGTCGTGTCATCCACGACGGTCAGGCCCGAGAGGTCACCCGAGCCCTCGTCGTCCGCACCCTCGATGGGGGCGAAGAAGTAGGCGGAGAGGTCGGCGTTCTTCGCGCCGGCCTTCCAGGCGTCCACGAAGTTGGAGGCCTTGACGTCAGTGCCGTCGGTGAACTTCTGCCCGGACTTCAGCTTGATCGTCCAGGTGATGTTGTCATCCGACTCGATGGACTCCGCGACCTCGTTGTGCGTGGCACCGTCGGCGCCGTAATAGACCAGGCCTGCGAAGAGGAGGTCGATGATCTTGCCGCCCCCGACCTCATTGGTGTTGGTCGGGATCAGGGGGTTCTGGGGCTCGGAACCATTGATGGTCACGATGCCCGTGGACGTACCGGCAGCGTCGCCGCTGGCCGCTCCGGACTCGCCCGACTCGGAACCGCCGCCGGAGCATGCGGTGAGCGTCAGCGCGAGGACGGCGGGCACTGCCAGCCAAGATCGCTTCAGATTCATGGTGCCTCCTGGGATGCACGTGGATTCGGCTCTGGGGATGGGGTTCGCCAGATGCGCTCAAGACTGTAGCCGCAGGTCGGGCCCATCGCTTCTAGAGGCCACCATGTGGGTGTTACATTCAGGTAACGAAAGGTCTCGATCTGGTAAAAGTGCAGGTCAGCGAGCACTCTTTGGGGGTGTGGCTACCCTTGGCCACGGTTGTTGTGTAACACGGAGGTGACGAGTCGGGAGTCCTCGTGCAACGCCCGGGCGCGAGGTGGTGTCGGGTCCCGGCCGCGTCCCCGGTGTCGTGATCCGGGACACCCTGTGGAGCCGTGGGGGCCCGCGGTCCTCACGGTGTACCCACTCTGACGTCGGCGGACAGGGGCGGAGCGTGTGATTGTGATGATGGCCATGTCCGTGTGAGCTGAAGCCACACTGTTGACACCCGACGCCTTGCGCGGCTTTGGTGTAGTTGACAGTATGAAGAATCGGTGGGTCGTCCCCGGGCGGGGCGGTCGGTCCTCCCGGTGGACAGGTGGGTCCGCCCGACGACCAACAAAGGGGGTCCCCGGTGACCAACCGTGGATCGACGAGAACTCCGAATCCCTCGCGCGGGCTGCGCGCCGTGATCGTGTCCATCCTTGCCGTGCTGCTGGCGGCAACCGGCCTGACGGGAATCGCCCAGGCCGCCAAGGACACCTCGACACTCATCGGTTGGGGCTCGACCTGGAAGTGGTACAACGCTTCCGCTGACCCGTCCGGTGGGGACTGGAGGACCACCTACTACTCCGACTCCTCGTGGAAGACTGGCCGGGCACCCCTGGGATGGGGACGCGAAGGCATCGTCACCGACATCTCCACCACGAGTACCCAGGCCCGGTCGGTGCAGTTCCGGTCGACCTTCCAGGTTCCCGACCCACTGGCGACCGCGGTGGACGTGGACCTGGTGGTGGATGACGGGGCCGTGGTCTTCGTCAACGGGACCGAGATCGGGCGCGTGAACGTGGACGCGGGTACCTTCTCGCGCGACACCAATGCGAAGGACGGAGTGCGGAGAACGGCGACGCTGACCGTTCCCGACTCCGTGCTGCGTCGAGGCACGAACACCATCGCAGTCTCCACGCACCTCAACCACCGCGGGTCCCCCATGGTGTCCTTCGATGCCCAGGTCAGCGCCCGGGCCCGCAGCCAGGGCGACACGGCCCTCGTGGCCAGTGGCTCCACCTGGCACTACACCCAGACCACGACGGCACCCCCGGCGGCGTGGACCACCACAGAGCAGGGGTCCTGGTCCACCGGGCGGGCGCCCCTGGGCGCAGGCTCGACAGACCTCGCCACCTCCGTGCAGCGCCAGGCGGGGGCTCTGCTCCTCGCTCAGCAGACGTTCACTGTCCCGGCGGACACCACGTACCGCTCCGTCATCCTGCGGGCCCTGGTCGATGACGGCCTGCGGGTCTTCGTCAATGGACACGAGGTGGGGCGCGCGAACGTGCCCTCGGGGACGCTGACGGCCGCGACCCGCGCCAAGAGCACCTTCGGTGGCGTCGCAGAGTTCCAGGTGTCGCCCTCGTACCTGGTGGAAGGACGGAACATCGTCTCCGTGGAGGTGCGACCGAACTACACGGGGTCGCCCTCGTTGACGCTGGACGCCGAGCTGGTGGCCACGGGTGCGAGCTCCGCCTCCGGGACGACCCCGACGCCGACCCCCACCACCCCCGTGCCGACGCCGACCACATCGGCCCCCGTCACCCCGACACCGGCTCCGAGTACGCCCGCGCCGACACCCAGTACTCCGGCTCCCGCGCCGAGTACGCCCGCGCCCGCACCGACCACCCCCGCGCCGGCACCGACCGTGCCCGACACGACCGAGGGGATACTCGCGGGTTGGGGGAAGCCTGTGTGGAGCGACGAGTTCACGGGTTCCACCGTGGACCGCACCAAATGGAACGTGCGTGACGGGTCCTACCTGTCGTACGACGAGGCCATGCTCAGCTCCTCCCAGGTCTCCCAGTCGAACGGGACCCTGAAGATCGTCACGGACCGGCTGACGAACCCCGTGACGGCCGGAGGGCGCGTCCGCGCCTTCGAGACGGGCTACATCGACTCCATCGGCAAGCACTCCCAGCGCTACGGCCGGTGGGAGATGCGCGCCAAACTGCCGGTGACCCCCGGTGCGTCCCGCGGCATCTGGCCGGCCTTCTGGCTGCGCGACTCCAAGGGCCTGGGCGAGATCGACATCATGGAGGCCATGGGTGACCCCAACACCAAGCTGAAGTACCAGCCAGCCGGGTCCTGGTCCTCGACCATCCACCAGTCCACGAACCACGAAGCCGGCACGGTCAAGATCGAGAACATCGTGACCAATCCCGAGCACGTCGGTGCCGGATGGCACACCTGGGCGCTGGAGTGGACTCCGGAGGGGATGACGTTCCTCTTCGACGGGAAGGCCGTGTGGAAGGCGACCACGAAGGACAACCCGTGGTTCAACACGGCGTTCACCGATGCTGGCGCCGACATCCGTATCAACACCCAGGTCGGCGAGAGCTGGATGGGCTTCACGGATCCCTCCCACCCGGAGGAGACCAAGTTGCCGGCCACCTACGACATCGACTACGTGAGGGTCTGGTCTTACAACGGCCAGTGAGGATCCGGGGCGGTCGGCTCCCGGCTGTGGGATGGTTCACAGGTCAAGGCTCAGTGGGCTGAAGGCAACCGCGGTAACCGGGTCGCTCCACGCGGCCGTACCTGTGACGACGCCCCCGCCGACCGGCGCCGATCCCGTTCGGGACCACCCCTCGGTCATCCGGCACTCTCAAGGTGTGCGGTTCCGGCTGCTCGATTAGATTCAGGGTGTGGGCCCCGCCGCCTCGGGTGTCCACCGTCTGGGTGCCTCCGTCCTTCGGGATCGGAGGCACCCAGCGTTTGTGGGGCGTGTCGGCCGAGCGGGGTCCTCCGTCTGCGCACCCCATGTCGTCGAGAGGTTGCATCGCGGTGTCGCGGTGTCGCGGTCTGGGTCATGGTGGTGGTGCTGTGGTGCTGTGGTGCTGTGGTGCTGTGGTGCTGTGGTGCCCGGCTCCCCGGCCACTGGAGGCTGATCTGAGGGAGACGCCGGTCACAGACGGCGGTACTCTTGATGAGTCCTTGACCATTCTGAGGAGTCGCCCATGTCCACCTTCCTCCTGCGCTGGAGTACCCAGCCGTCCTTGGACGAGGACCAGTGGGAGGACGCGCGCGAGGACCTCGCCGATGGGTGGGCACACGTGGGGACGTGGAGGGTCGACAGTGGGCTGGGTGTCCGTGACGGCGACCGCGTCGTCTTCTGGCGGTGCGAGGACGGACCCCCCGGGGTCCTCGGCACGGGCTCGGCAGTGGGCGACACCTACTGGGGTTCCGACCCGGAGGACGAGCGAGCTGACTGTTCATGGATCGACATCGCCGTCGACACGATGCTCCCGTGGCGACACCCCCTCACGCTCGATGTCGTCGAGCAGGAGTTCCCCGGTCTTGCGTGGGACACGGCAGTTCCCGTGTTGTGCCCGTCCAACCATGTCGCCGACATCCTGCTGGAGGCATTGGAGGGCGGGCCGAGTCCTGAACCGACCGTCGGTGAGGGGCGCAGGGCCTCGGCCGTCGAGGCCGCGAAGCGGGCCTATGCTGTGTCGCTGACGCGTACCCAGCTGCGCATCGACCTGGGTGAGGGATGGGACGTGACCAGCGTGGACGTGGCTCCCTTCGACATCCTGGCCGATGACGGCGACGAGTTGGTCTACGTCAAGGTGGTCGTGGAGAACGGGGCTCCGATCAGCCTGAGTGCCGACGAGGTCGAGTTCGCCGTCGCCCAACGGGACTCCTGGCGGTTGATGCTGGTGGCCGGTATCGAGTCGCGGCGCCAGATCGCCCACGGTGCCTCGGAGTTGCGCCTGGACGAGGGGACGGTCGTGGACGTCACCCAGTCCTTCTTCGACGAGATCGACGAGCTGCGACCAGCAGCCTACGAATGGCTGCCCGGTGTGGCCGGTTCCGACATTGACTCCGCGCGTCACCTGCGGGCGACGACCCTGGGCGGGATCTGGAGCATCTGAACATCCCTCCCGCGAGGCCCGCTCCCTTCCCACCGCGAGGCCCGCTGCTCAGTTGAGGGGTTGAGGTCAGCGCCGTTCCCACCGTGAGGTCCGTCCTCGCGTCGATCGACACTGCGGTGCGGACCGGAGCGGCGGTGTCCCGAGTCGGTGTGCCGGTTCGGTGTGCAGGAATGCACCCAGTTTCTCGGCACAGGGACCCAAGTGTGGCGCTGCGAGAAACGCGCCTGGTCCCTGACCTGCACGAATGCTCCCCGCCGGGTCTGAGCTCGATGGCATCAAGAGGGAAACTGGGTGCATTCGCGCACACGCAGCGACGACAACAAGGGTTTCGGCACCTCTCGCAGCGCCTGGCAGCCGATCCGGGTGCTCCACGGGGCCGAGACGGTGCTTCCCATGCCTTCTCGGCATGCCAAGGGCTTGGGATCCGTGCGGATGACGGATCTGGACGTGGCCCGTGAGTGGGACAGCGGATCCTGCTGCTGCACGGACCCCTCCGTGACGAACCTGGACGGTGAAGAGCGCCGCGCGAGCCGCCAAATCAGCCGCCGTATCACGCGCCGTGTCAGGCAGCGTGGTGGCGGACCCTGTTCTGCCGGAGGACCGCGATGACAGCAGTTCCGACCACGGCCAGGGCCACGAGCCCCCACCCGATGGGTGCGGTGTCGAGCTCAGGAGCCGCGCGCCCGGTCACGGCGGCGGTGATGTCGAGTGCTGTGGCGGAGGCGATCAGGACCGCGCAGGTGATCGAGATGGCGGTGACCACCGTGTTGAAGCGCGCCCGCGTGGACGCGGCGGCATGGGAGTACACGTGCAGCATGAGGTTGGCGTTGATGGAGTCGCCCAGCGTCATCGCGGCAGTGAAGCACAGGGGGAGGGCCATGAGCACGATGGGGCTGGACCCGGACAACGAGGCGAGCGCGGTGATCATCAGGAGGCTGATGGTCGAGGCGGTGTCGAACCCGAGGCCGAAGAGGATGCCGAAGAGGTAGATGTGCCCCGCATGGCGCACATGCCCGAGCGGCTTGGTGAGGAGACGCGCCCACGGTCCCTTGGGCTCGCTGTGGTCGTGGTGCTGGGTGAGGTTGGGGATGTTGGCCGCGGCCACCGCGAGCAGGTACAGCGCCGAGACGCCGGCCCCGATGAGTCCGAGGACCTGGGCTTGTCTGGACTCTGTGTCGAGGACCGTGCTGACCCAGGAGGCGCCGAGCACGACGGCCGCCCCCGCAGCGAGCACCACGGTGGAGTGGCCGAGGCTGAAGGCGAGCCCCACGCCGTTGGGGTTGCGGCGCTCCCCGAGCAGCTTGCGCGTCGAGCCGTCGATCATGCAGAGGTGGTCGGCGTCCAGGGCATGCAACAACCCGCGCGTGTAGGCGAAGCCTGCGAGCGCGGGAGGGATGGCGCCCGCGGCGTGTCCGGCCAGGAGGAGCGCTGCGGCCAGCACGTGGATGGCCAGCACCACGGCGATCGTGACGGAGTGACGGGGAAGGTGCACGGGAGTTCTCCAAGGGGTCCGATAAGGGGACCGTGGTGGGTGGGGGTGTGGGGAAGTGGTCAGTGGGTGGAGGTCAGTGGGTCGACGAGGGCGCCCCCGGCGTCAGACCCGCGGCGACAATGGCGGCCGTGGCCCGCTGGGACACATCCAGTTCACTGCGATCTGTCGTGCGCGCGATCTCGGCGAGCGAGGCGAACTCCGCCTGGGCATGGACCACGCGGCCGTCGCGGAGACCGATCTTCACCGTCAGTGGTTGCCCGTCGAGGTCGATGCGGACGAAGTCCCGGTCGAGGACGGTGCGCGTCACCGGGGACTCCCGGACACCCAGGGTGGGGGTGGTGGTGAGGAGCAGGGCGACGACCTCCGCGCGGTGGATGTCGTCGACGAGCACCTGGACCATGACCGCGGGGCGCCCCTTCTTCATCTGGATCGGTGTCACCCACGCGTCCGCGGCCCCGGCGTCCAGGCATGCCTGGATGACGCCTGGGATCAGCCGCTGGTCGAAGTCGTCGAGGTTGGCGCGCAGCTCGACCATGCCGTCGTCGTCGGTGCCGTCGTCGACGCTGCCGTGCTCCGCGCCCTCGTCCTCCGCACTGTCGTGATCTGCTCTGACGTCGCCCGCGCCCACGCCGGGGGCACTCCCGGCGTCCGGGTTGCTGCTGTCGCTGGTGCCGGTGACTGTCGTGACGTCCTCGAGGACGATGCGCACGCAGTTCGCCCAGCCGGGCATGTCCCGCCCACCGGCGCCGATGCCCACTCGACCGGGGCGCATGGGGGGCATCGAGTCGGACTCGGTGGCCAGGGCACGGATCAGCGCCATGCCGGTGGGTGTGGCGAGCTCCCCGACGTCACGGGGGTCGCCCGTGGATGCCGGAGCCTCCTCGACGCCGTGGTGGTGGTGGTCGTGGGAGTGCGTGTGGTCGTGGCCGGCGTGGTCGACGTGGTCGGTGTCCAGGTGGTCATGTGCGTGGACATGACTGTCGTGCGTGTGCGTGTGCGTGTGCGCGTGGTCCGGCCCGTCGGCCCCGTCCGTGTGCCCGTGCCCGCGCTCGTCATGTTCATGGGTGTGTGCGTCGCCAGCAGCGGGCAGATGCCCGTGCCCGTGCTCATGCTCGTGCCCGTGCTGGTCCCCGCCGTGCTCTCCGTCGTGCGTGTGCTCGTGATGGTGGTGGTGATGAGCCGCGGACGGGTCCACGACGCCCGGCAGCGCTCGCACCTGCCAGCCGCGCGAGAGCTCCAGGACCGCCGGGGCGGGGACTGGCATGAGGCCGTGAGCGGCGTGGATGCGGCCGCTGCCCAGCGCCACCCACGAGGCCGACAGACCCTCGATGCCGAGCAGGCGCAGCCCCTCGCAGACCCCCACGATGTCGCCGATGGCGTCGAGCCCGCCGACCTCGTGGAAATGGACCGACTCCGGGGTGGCCCCGTGCACCTGCGCCTCGGCGCGGGCCAGCTGCCCGAAGACT
>JBQEKJ010000011.1:0-19358 GCA_052103835.1 Pauljensenia sp. | reverse complement strand
ACCCCGGGCTCATCGCCTCCTTCTCCCGCGCCCTGCTCCAGGGGCTCTCCGCCCAGCAGAGTGACGAGGAGTTCACGGCGACCCTGGGCGCCTCCATCGAGGAGATCGCCCGGGCCTCCGCGTCCTGACCCGGTCCCCGTCCGTCCCGCACCTGGACCAGTCCCCCACGACCCGGCCCCCCGCGCCGGTGGCACACTGTCACCATGCGCAGGGGCCGGGTCGTCGTGTGGGTGGTGCTGCTCCTCGTGCAGTGCTGGGTCCTCTACACGCCGGAGGCCGGCGACGGCCCCGGTTTCCTGGCTCGCCTGTGGGACGTCACCCGCCCCTGGCCGGGTCCGACTGCCCCCGGCGAGCTCGGTTTCGACAAGATCGTGCACGCCACCTCCTTCGCGTTGGTCACCGCCGCCGGACTCCTGGCCGGGTGGCCGACGTGGTTCGCGCTCGGGCTGCCGCTGGTGCACGCGCCCGTCTCGGAACTCATCCAGTGGGCGTGGGTGCCCGGACGCACCGGCGACCCGCGTGACGCAGCCGCCGACATCGCTGGGATACTGGTCGCATGGGCGGTGGTCGCCCTGTGGCGACGGCATGCGGAGGACGGACACGATGGGCGCGACGAGGACGGTCGAGGTGCGCGGCAGCATCAGGCTCGGACAGTTCCTGAAGCTGGCGGGCCTGGCCGATGACGGGGCGCTCGCCCGCGAACTCGTCCTCGAGGGCGACGTGACCGTCAACGGCACCGTGGAACTGCGGCGTGGCCACCACCTCCAGGACGGCGACCTCGTCGAGGTCGACGCCCCGAACGGTCGCGAGTCCGCCCTCGTCCGCGTGCTCCCCGACTGAGGGACCGCGCGGCTCAGCCCAGCAGCGTGATCTCCACCTGCACGAAGAGCTCCGATCCGGGTCCCCCGGTGAAGATCCCCCTCAACGGTGTGATGCCCGTGTAGTCGGGTGCCGACCCGACGCGCACGTGCAGGTCCCCCGGCTCACGCGCATTGGTCGGGTCGTAGGCCAGCCAGCGTCCGTCCCAGTACTCCACCCAGGCGTGGGACTCACCCGTGCGGGTCTCCCCCACCGGTGCCGTGTCGTCGGGCATCACGTACCCCGACACGTAGCGGGCCGGCACGTGCGCCACCCTCAGCGCGCCGATCATCAGATGGGCGAGGTCCTGGCAGACACCTGCGTGGGAGGCCCAGGCCTCACGCGCGCGGGTGTGGACCGTCGTCGACCCGGAGACGTACTCGACCCGGTCGTGGATGAAGGCCCCCACCCGCGGCGCGAAGTCGCCGGGACCCTGCGACTCCAGCAGCAGCCCGGAGAGTGCATCGCGCAGTTCAGGACCCGGGTCCACGCGCGGGGAGATGCTGAGGAACTCCGCGAACCGGTCCTCCACCACCGGGGAGGTGACGTCCTCCCAGGTCATCCCCATCCCCCCGAGTCCCCTCCGCGTGACCTCCACCGTCGAGGAGGAGGTGACGTCGAGGCGCATGTGGGGCTGGTGGAGCTCGAAGGCGACGGCGCGCGTCCCCCAGTAGTCGGTGTACTCCTGGGTCCAGGCCTTCGGGGAGATCTCCAGGCGGTGCTCGACCAGGTACTGGTCGGCGTCCGTGCAGGGAACCATGCGTGCCTCGTTGAAGGAGGCGAGTGTGGGCTCGTGGTAGGTGTAGCCCGTGTGGTGGACGATCCGGATCCGGCTCACAGGTGGTCCCCCGTCCAGTGCGTCGCCGCCGTGCCCTCGAAGAATCTCTCCTGGACGTAGCCGCTGACCTCGGCACAGGTCGTGCCCAGCGCCGCCATGCGTGCGGGCAGGTCCTCCATGGTGGCCTCCGGTGCGCGGTAGAGCAGACGGGACCGCGTCTGGCCCACCAGACGCGTCGCCTCCGAGACGTGCCCGCGCACGGGGTCCGCCCGGTCGATCGTGTCCAGGGCGTGGGCCACCGCGTCCAGGCTGAAGAGCAGGGAACGGGGGAAGGACTCGTCCAGCAGCAGGAAGCGTGCGATGTCCAGGTCGGTCGAGGCGGCGCCCCGACTGCGGATGTAGGCATGCTGGCCCGCGCAACTGCTCAGCGCATCCGACCAGGACGTCGGGGAGGGTCGCAGGGCCGCGAGCCGGATGACGCGCGCCGTCATGTCCACGCGTTCCAGGTTGCGGCCCATCATGAGGAACCACCAGCCCTCGTCGCGCAGCAGTTGGGAGTGCATCATGCCGGAGATCATCGCGCAGCGGTTGGTGATGCCCGTCATCACGTCGGTGGGCCGTCCCTTCTCCAGGGACCCGGCCCGGGTGGCGCGCCACCACCGGTTGAGGATCTCCCACTGGTCGTCGGGCACGGTCTCACGGGCACGGAGGGCGGCCTCATGGGCGGCGTCGATGGAGGAGATGATGGAGCTCGTCGAGAGCGGGTCATGGCACAGGAGACGCAGCACGTCGGAGGTGTCCGCGTCGTCGACGGGGATCCCCATGACGGACAGCAGGGCTGCGGAGGCCTGGCCCTCGTCCGCGAGTGGGTCCTCGATGAGGAGGCGCAGGTGCACCTTGAGCAGGCGTGCCGTGTCCTCCGTGCGCTCCAGGTAACGGCCGATCCAGAACAGTGATTCAGCGATGCGACTGAGCATGTCGACCTCCGGTGTGCGCGGTCGTGGCGGTGGTGGTGGTCGCGGGTTCCGCGGGCATCGCCGTGGACGAGGGCGACTCCCCACGCGTGCGGGACTGCGGAGCCGGGCAAGCCTGCAGTTGCTGCTGTTGCTGCTGCTGTTGCTGCTGGCGCCGCTCGTCGAGCAGGTCGGGTACCTCGAGGGCGACGTCGAGGGCCTCCTCCTGGGCGGAGCGCACCTCGTGGGCGACGCCCTTGGCCGCGGCCAGGGAGAGCACCGTGGAGAACTCCACCCGGGTGTCGGGGTCCGCCAGCACCCAGGTGTCCTTGGACCCGCCTCCCTGGGAGGAGTTCACCACGAGCTTCCCCTCGGGCAGGGCGACGCGGGTGAGTCCACCGGCGAGCACGCGGGGCGCCTGCCCGTCATTGACGATGAAGGGACGCAGGTCGACGTGGCGCGGTGCCATGGTGTCGCCGATGAGGGTGGGCACCGTGGAGAGCTGGATGATGGGCTGGGCGATCCAGTTGCGAGGCGAGGCCAGGACGTGGGTACGCAGGGTCTCCAGCTCGGTGGGGCTCGCCTGGGACCCGATGACGATTCCCTTGCCGCCCGAGCCGTCGACCGGCTTGACGACCATCTCGGTGAGCCGGTCCAGGACGAGTTCACGGCTGTCCGGATCCTCCAACCTCCAGGTGTCGACACCCGGGATCAGCGGTTCCTCCCCCAGGTAGTAGCGGATGAAGTCCGGCACGTAGGTGTAGACGAGCTTGTCGTCGGCCACCCCGTTGCCGATGGCGTTGGCGATCGTCACGTTCCCCGCCCGCGCCGCGTTGACGAGGCCCGCGCACCCCAGCAGGGAGTCCCCCCGGAAGTGGACGGGGTCCAGGAAGTCGTCGTCGACACGACGGTAGATGACGTGGACCGGGGCCAGTCCCGTGGTCGTGTGGGTCCAGACATGCCCGTCGCGGCACACGAGGTCGCGACCCTCGACCAGCTCCACGCCCATCATGCGCGCCAGGAGGGCGTGCTCGAAGTAGGCGGAGTTGTGCACGCCCGGCGTCAGGACGACGACGGTGGGCTCGGCGACGCCCTCCGGAGCGCACTTCTCCAGGGCGGAGAGCAGCATGCGGGGGTAGCCGTGCACCGGGGAGACCCGGTAGCGCTGGACGGCCTCGGGCAGTGCGACACCCATGACGGCGCGGTTGGTGAGCACGTAGGACACACCCGAGGGGATGCGGACGTTGTCCTCCAGCACCCGGAAGGTGCCCTGGGCGTCGCGGATCAGGTCCGTGCCGCAGACGTGGATGCGCACGCCACCCGGTGGACGGAAGCCGTGGACCACGCGGTGGAAGTGGGGGGACGTCGTCACGACGCGCCTCGGGATGACACCGTCATGGAGGATGCGACCCTCCCCGTAGACGTCGTCGAGGAATGCCTCCAGGGCCTTGACGCGCTGGATGAGTCCCTCCTCGACGCTGCGCCACTGCTCCGCCTCGATGATGCGGGGGACGATGTCGAGGGGGAAGGGCCGCTCGGTCCCGCCCACGGCGAAGGTGACGCCGCGGTCCAGGTAGGTCGAGGAGAGGTAGTCGGCCCGGGTGCGCGCCTCCTGCTCGGACAGGCCCGAGAAGGCGTCGGCGAGTTCGCGGTACTGGGGGCGCACCTCACGGCCGTCGAACATCTCGTCGAACGTCCGCTCGGGGGACTGGTACCCGTCAAAGGTTGTCACGTTCTTGACTCTACCTTTAACTGGGTGTGTCCGGGGGACAGTCCGCGACGCGATCCGCGGGGCGGTCCGACCGACGCGGGCGTCACCGGGGGGCCATCACCCCACTGACCCCCACCACGGCCTTGACCTGACTGAAGAAGGCGCTCGACTGTGACACCCGCAGCCTCGGGTCCAGCTCCACCACCGTGGTGCGTCCCGGCTGGCGCAGGTGCAGACGCACCGGGGACTCCCCGGGGAAGGACTCCAGGACGTCACGCAGTTCCGAGAGCAGGTCCCTGGTGCAGCGCCCCGCGGGCAACACCAGGTCGAGGGGCGCCCCGGCATCGTCGCGCAGGTCCAGGATCGTCATCGACTGGCCGTACACGCTGGTCTGGTCGTCGCGGACATTCACCTTCCCTTCGATCTGGACGATGATGTCGGGAGCCAGGAAGGACTGGATGGTCTCGTAGGAACGGGGGAAGAAGAGCACCTCCACCGAGCCGGTGAGGTCCTCGATCGTGGCGATCGCCCAGGGGTTGCCCTGCTTGGTGACCTTCGTCTGCACGGCGGAGACCAGGCCGGCGATGCGCACCACCCGGTCCGCCATGGACTCCTCGTTGCCGATGATGCGGGCGATCTCGGTGTCCTGGTAGCGGGTCAGTGCATTCTCCACACCTCGCAGGGGGTGGTCGGAGACGTAGAGGCCCAGCATCTCGCGTTCCTCCGCCAGCTTGTGCTTGCGGTCGAACTCAGGCAGGTCGGGGATCTCGATGGCGAAGCTCGCCGACCCGCCCTCGTCGCCCCCCAGACCCCCGAAGAGGTCGAACTGGCCGATGGCCTCGTTGCGCTTGACGTCCGTGACGGCGTCGACCGCCTCGTCGCAGCGGGCGAGCAGGGCGCGACGCGTGTGGCCGAGCGAGTCGAAGGCACCGGCCTTGACCAGGGACTGGATGGTGCGCTTGTTGCACGCAACCTGGGGGACCTTGTCGAGGAAGTCCTGGAAGGAGGTGGCCTGGCCCTTCTCCTCGCGCGTGGTGACGATGGCGTCGACGACATTGGCGCCGACGTTCTGGATCGCGGTGAGCCCGAAGCGGATGTCGTTCCCGGCAGGGGCGAAGGTGCCCATGGAGGAGTTCACGTCCGGGGGGAGGACCGTGATGCCCATGTGGCGACACTCCGCCAGGTAGAGGGCCCGGCGGTCCTTGTTGTCCTTCGTGGAGGTGAGCAGGGCCGCCATGTACTCGGTGGGGAAGTTCGCCTTGAGGTAGGCCGTCCAGTAGGACACCAGGCCGTAGGCCGCGGAGTGGGCCTTGTTGAAGGCGTAGTCGGAGAAGGGGACCAGAACGTCCCACAGCGTCTGGACGCACTCCTGGGAGTAGCCGTTCTTGCGCATGCCCTCACTGAAGGGAGCGAACTCCTTGTCCAGGATGTACTTCTTCTTCTTGCCCATCGCGCGGCGCAGCATGTCTGCCTGGCCCAGGGAGTACCCGGCGAGCTTCTGGGCGATCTGCATGACCTGCTCCTGGTACACGATCAGGCCGTAGGTGCCGCCCAGGATGTCCTTGAGGGGCTCCTCCAGCTCCGGGTGGACCGGGGTGATCTCCTGGCGTCCGTTCTTGCGCAGGGCGTAGTTCGTGTGGGAGTTGGCTCCCATGGGGCCGGGTCGGTAGAGCGCGCCGACTGCGGAGATGTCCTCGAAGTTGTCGGGGCGCATGAGCTTGAGGAGGTCACGCATGCCGCCGCCGTCCAGCTGGAAGACGCCCAATGTCTCCCCGCTGGCCAGCAGGTCATAGGTGGGCCTGTCATCCAGGGGCAGGTGGTCGAGGTCCGGGATCTCCTTGCCGTTGAGGCGGATGTTGTCCAGGGCATCGGAGATGACCGTGAGGTTGCGCAGGCCCAGGAAGTCCATCTTCAACAACCCCAGGCCCTCGCAGGTCGGGTAGTCGAACTGGGTGATGATGGCGCCGTCCTGGGGACGCTTCATGATGGGGATGATGTCGGTGAGGGTGTGGGAGGACATGATCACCGCGCAGGCGTGGACACCCCACTGGCGTGTCAGGCCCTCCAGTCCGCGGGCCAGGTCGACGACCTCGTGGGCGTCGGGGTTCTCCTCGTAGTAGCGGCGGAACTCCGTGGCCTCCGCCCAGCGCTTGTTCTCCTTGTCGAAGATGCCGTTGACGGAGATGTCCTTGCCCATGACCGAGGGCGGGAGCGCCTTGGTGAGCTGCTCCCCCATCTTGAAGTCCTTGCCCAGGATCCTCGCGGAGTCCTTCAGCGCCTGCTTCGTCTTGATCCGCCCGAAGGTGACGACCTGACTGATGCGGTCCTCGCCGTACTTGCGCTTGACGTAGTCGATGACCTCGTCACGCCTGCGCTCGTCGAAGTCCACGTCGAAGTCGGGCATGGAGACACGCTCCGGGTTGAGGAAGCGCTCGAAGATCAGGCCGTGCTCCATCGGGTTGAGCTCGGTGATACGCATCGCATAGGCGACCATGGATCCTGCACCCGAGCCGCGCCCGGGTCCGACCCGGATGTCCTGCTCCTTGGCCCAGTTGATGTAGTCCGCGACCGTGAGGAAGTACCCGGGGAAGCCCATGGAGACGATGACGTCCTCCTCGTAGGCCGCCTGCTTGCGCACGGAGTCGGGAACACCCTCGGGGAAGCGGTAGGCCAAGCCCTTCTCGACCTCCTTGATGAACCAGGAGGTCTTGTCCTCACCCGGGGGCACGGGGAAGTCGGGCATGTAGTTGGCGCCCTCGTCGGTGGTGGTGAAGTGGACCTCGCAGCGTTCGGCGATCTCGAGGGTGGAGTCGCAGGCCTGGGGAAGCTCCTCCCAGATCTGGCGCATGTCCTCACTGGAGCGGATGAAGTAGTCGTCCCCGTCGAAGCGGAACCGGTCCGGGTCCGCCAGGCGGGCGCCGGAGTTGATGCACAGCAGGGCGTCCTGGATGTCGCGGTCGCCCTTCTTCACGTAGTGGGCGTCATTGGTGGCCACCAGGGGGGCATCCATGTGCTTCGCCAGGCGCAGGAGGTCCTTCTGCGTGCGCCGCTCGAAGTCGATGCCGTGGTCCATGACCTCGACGTAGAAGTTCTCCGCCCCGAAGATGTCGCGCAGGTCGGAGGCCTCCTGGACGGCCTCGTCCCACTGGCCCAGACGCATGCGTGTCTGCACCGCGCCCGAGGGGCAGCCGGTGAAGACGATGAGACCCTCGTGGTAACGCTCCAGGAGTTCCTTGTCGGCACGTGGCCACTTGCCGAACTGTCCCTCGGTGGAGGCGTACGACCCGAGCCGGAAGAGGTTGAGCATGCCCTGGGTGGAGTGGGCGAGCAGGGTGAGGTGGTTGTAGGAACCGGAGGCGGAGACGTCGTCCTGCTTCTGCCAGGCCTCCCCCCACCTGACCTTCTTGCGGTCGAAGCGGGACGTGCCCGGGGTGACGTAGGCCTCCAGGCCGATGATCGGCTTGATGCCCGCCTTCTGGCAGGCCGCGTAGAACTCGTAGGCACCGAAGAGATAACCGTGGTCGGTGATCCCGATGGCCGGCTGGCCGAGGCGGGCGGCCTCCTCCACCATCGGCGTGACCTTGGCGGCGCCGTCCAGCATCGAGTACTCGGAGTGGTTGTGGAGGTGCACGAAACTGTCACGGGCGGCCATGCACCCGATCCTAGTGGCGGGCCTCCGCCTCCAGCGTCTTGGACATGGTGACATGTTCGATACCGGCGTCCAGGAACACGTCACCCGGGGTGCGTGCGTAGCCCAGGGCCTCGTAGAACCCGACCGCCTGCACCTGGGCGTCCAGGACCACGACCGGGACCAGAGACGCTCCGGCACGGGCCTGCCCGAGGAGCAGGGTGTGGACAGCGCGCACCAGGTGTGCCCCGATCCCGCGCCCGCGTGCCTCCCGGCGCACCGCCAGGCGCCCGAGGTGGAAGTGACCATCCCCGTCGGGGATCACGCGCACCACGCCGAGTGCGCGCCCAGATGCGTCCAGCGCCACCAGGTGGACGACGTCGGAACGGAAGTCCCGCGCATCGACCTCCAGCACCATGGGCACGTCCTGCTCGCACACGAAGACCTCCCAACGCACCTGGATCTCCTGGGCGCGCAGGCCCGGCAGCACGGCCTCGACCACTCGCACGCCCTCGGCGGTGGCCACACCGACGAAGGGAGATGGTCCCGCGAAGGGCCCCGGGGAAGGCAGGATGCTGCCCGTGGTCGTCACGCGTCCGGTTCCCGCAGGACGTCCAGGGCGTGGCCCAGGTCCTCGGGGTACTCCGAGCGCACCGTCACCGGCAGCCCGGTGCGGGGGTGGGTGAAGCCGAGTTCGACGGCGTGGAGCCACTGGCGTTCCAGACCCAGACGTTGCGCCTGGACGGGGTCCGCACCGTAGAACACGTCCCCCACGCAGGGGTGGTGCACAGCGGCCATGTGGACCCGGATCTGGTGGGTGCGTCCCGTCTCGAGGTGCACCTCCACCAGTGCGGCACCGGCGAGCAATTCCAGTGTGTCGTAGTGGGTCACGGCCCTCTTGCCGCCGTCGATGACTGCCATGCGCCACTCACGCGAGGGGTGGCGTCCGATGGGAGCGTCGATCGTGCCCGAGGGCGGGTCCGGGTGACCGGCGACCACGGCGTGGTAGATCTTGCGCACGGTGCGCTCCCGGAAGGCCCGCTTCATCACCGAGTACGCCAACTCCGACTTGGCGACCATCATCGCCCCTGACGTGCCCACGTCGAGACGGTGGACGATCCCCTGCCTCTCCGGCGGTCCGGAGGTGGAGATGCGGTAACCCGCGGCCTCCAGGTTGCCCAGGACGGTCGGCCCCGTCCAGCCGGGCCCGGTGTGCGCGGCGACGCCCACGGGCTTGTCGACCACGACGACGTCGTCATCGTCGTAGAGGATGCGCATGCCCGTGACCGGTGTGGGGGCGGGTCGGTCCTCGGGGATCTCGACCTGGATGAGGTCGCCTGCGCCCAGGCGCTGGGACTTGGAACAGGCATCGCCGTCCACCAGGACGTATCCCTCCGATGCCAGCTCCCCGGCGCGCGTGCGGGAGAGCCCGAGCAGACGGGAGAGCGCCACATCCACCCGCTCCCCCACCAGACCCTCGGGAACGGGGAGGACCCGCGCCTCAGCCACGGTCCTCTGTCACCACCGTCGAGGTCTCGGCCGGCGGCTTCCCCTGCTGGCCGAAGACGTAGATGATCGCGAGCCAGAGCGCGGCACTGACGATCCAGATGTCGGCGACATTGCCCACGAAGAGTCCGCCGTAGTTGATGAAGTCCACGACGTGGCCCTGCCCGAACGAGGGCGGCTGCACGAGCCTGTCGATGAGGTTCCCGATCGCCCCGCCGGCAAGCAGGCCGAGGGCGATGAGGGTCGGCATGTGGGACGTGCGGGGGAGCAGCCAGATGATGGCCGCCACCACACAGGTCGCGAGCACGGTGAACACCCACGTGGCCCCCGCGCCGAGGGAGAACGCGGCGCCCGAGTTGTGGACGAGCTGCAGGGTGAGGATGTCACCCAGCAGGGGACGGGACCGTCCCGTCTCGAGGTGGGCCAGCGCCCACGTCTTCGAGATCTGGTCAAGGAGGACGGCCGAGATGACCACCACCACTGCGACGAGCACGCGGACCCAGGTACGGGGCCCGACCGCTGGCCGCCCGGCGTGGGAGTCACTCACTGCTACCTCCGTGCCACCTGCGTCTGGGGCAGGTGCGTGTCTGGTTCCGGACGCACTCGTGGCGGCGACGTCAGGCGTCGCCGCCACGAGGCGTTGGTCGTGTGGGACCTGGATCAGTTCGAGGATCCCTGGTTGACCTCCTTGAGGAGGGTCTCCAGGTGACCACGGATCGAGGCCCGGTACTCGCTCTCGAAGGCGCGCAACTCGTTGATCTTGGACTCGAGCAGCCCACGCTCCTGGTCCAGCTGGGCCAGGATCGTCTCGTGCTGCTTCTGGGCATCGGCGACGATCTCGTCACCCTTGGACCGCGCCTCGGCGATGATCTTCTCCGACTCCTCGCGGCCGTCACGTACGTACTCGTCGTGGACACGCTGGGCGAGTGCGAGCATCGAGGTCGCGGACTCCGGCTCCGCGGGGACCGCAGGAGCGGCCACGACGGGCTGTGCCGCAGGAGCGGGCTCCGGCGTGGGCTCGGGTTCGGGTGTCGGTTCCGGCTGGGGCGTCGACTCCGGCTCGGGGGTCGCCACGACGGCGGGCTCCGCCTGGACCGGGGCTCCGGAGGAGAGTTCGGAGACGCGGCGCTCGGCAGCTTCCAGCTTCTCCTTGAGCTCCTGGTTCTCGACGTTGAGCGCGTAGATGGTGGCGACAACCTCGTCGAGGAACTCGTCGACCTCCACCTGGTCGTAGCCCTCGCGGAACTTCACGTACTGGAACTTCTTGTTGAGGACGTCCTCGGTCGTGAGCAGCGCCATTTCCTCACCCTCTTGGTATTTGGATCGTCGATCGGGGGATGGGATGTGCCCCCATCCTCCGTCACCGGACCACCCGATTCTCCGGACGATCCTGCTTCAGACTATTGGAATGATAACCGACTCGCGTGCAACTTGGACAACAGGAGTCACACATCTCCCGTTTCCCACCTGCCACATCGCGTCAGGACGACGACATTCACGTCGTGGTGCGGGAGATCAGCTCCCCACGAAGATGAGTGCCTCCGACAGCCGCAGCACCAGGATGACACCGATGAAGAGCACCATGAACCCGACGTCGAGGGCAAAGCCCTGACCGAGCCTCAGAGGCGGGATGTAGCGCCTGAGGAAGCGCAGCGGCGGATCCGTGAGGGCATACATGAGGTTGGCCAGCGCCAGGATGACTCCACTGGGACGCCACTGGGGTGAGAAGAACCGCACCCAGTCCAGCACCATGCGCGTGAGCAGGACGAGCATGTAAAGGCCAGCGGCGATTCGGAGAACGTTCCCGACCACATGGAGGACAACCACTGATCAGCCCTGGTTGAACAGGGCGCCGCGACGCGAACCTGTGACGTCCCCGGTGACCTCGATCGTCCTGGGGGAGAGCAGGAACACCCTGTTCGTCACGCGCTCGATGACCCCGTGCAGCCCGAAGGTCAGACCGGCGGCGAAGTCGATGACGCGCCGAGCCTCAATGTCGGACATCTCGGTGAGATTGATGATCACCGGGATTCCCTGGCGGAAGGACTCCCCGATCGGGAGGGCATCGTTGTAGGACCCCGGGTGCACGGTGACGATACGGGTGAGGTCAGCCGCGGCCGCACGCCTGGGCTCACTCTCGCGACGCAGCGGCGTGACGACGGGCGCCTCGACGGGAGCGAGGTCAGTCATCTCGGGCATGTCGTCCTCCACGTCGAAGTCATCGAACTCCTGGTCGTCATCCTCTGGCGTGTACCAGCCCATGAACTTCCGTGCCTTGTTCCCGAACGATCCTGCCATCGTCCACTCCTCACCTCTGGGTCTGCTGAGCACACGCTAGTCCAGGGCGACGTGCGTGCCTCCCAATCCCCCCGGCATGTCGTGACACCGAGGTGTCACGGTTCAGGAACTCGGGAGGACCACACCGGCCTGCCGCCCGCACCGTGGGTCCCGACGGTGGGAGTGGAGTGCGGAGTCCTCCCGGGTGCATCGTCCGTCACGCCGGACCTCCGCCAGGCCCAGCCCGCACAGTTCCTCCTCCGCCGCCGCAGGGAGGTCCAGGGAGGGCGTGCCCCACGAGGTCGTGGCGCGCGCTGAGGGATGTACGCGGGCAACCTCCTCACGCAGCTCGGTGGGGACCTCGTAGCAGTGCCCGCACACGGAGGGTCCGATCAGCGCGTGCAGTCGATCCACGCCTCCGACCAGGGGCACCATGAGTGAGACGGCGCGGGAGAGGATGCCCCCGACCAGGCCGACGCGGCCCGCATGGACGGCAGCCACAACCTCTCCGGAGGTGTCCGCCAGGAGCACGGGCAGGCAGTCCGCCACCATCACGGCTGCGCCGGGGGCACCGTGCCATCCGCGAGCATCGATGACGACCCCGTCCGCCGCGACGGTTCCCCACTCCCCCTCGAAGCGGGAGGGGCCCGTGCAGCCGGTGGGATCCTGCCGGGCGGCCCCCGACCTCGCGTCCCCACCCCGGTGCACGGTCACACCGCTGGAGGCATCGAGCACGGCCACCTCGACGGAGTGCGTCTGGTCCATCCACACGAGGGACCGTCCGACCACTCGCGCCAGCGCCTCCCTGCGGTCGTGGACCAGGGCGGGGTCGTCACCGACGTGCAGGCCGAGGTTGGCACGCAGCGGATCCGTGCCGGGACCGGCCGTGGTGAACCGGAACCCCGCCCCTCCCAGTTCGCCGTCCACCGGTCAGCGCAGGAAGTCGGGGATGTCCAGGTCGTCGCCGCGCTCCTCGTCCTCGTCGAAGATGCGGGGCACCTCGAGCGAGCGGTCCTCGGCGCGGACGGCCTGGGTGCGCGCCGACTCCTCGGCCCTCTGGCGGGCCTCCGCCATGGGAATCGCTCCCGTGCGGGTGGGGACCTCGGTGGTCGCGCGGTGGGCAGGGCGAGCCGTCGGGGCGGAGGCCTGCGGGTGGGTGCCGAGGGGTCGGGAACCCTGTGTCCCATTGCCGGCAGCGGGCGCGGCAGTCGTGCGCGCCTGTGCGGCTGGGACGGCGGGTGCCGCCGCGGGGACGGTCGCCTCTCGCGGGACCTCGGTCTGGGAGGGGGTGTCCCCGGTCTCGTCGAAGCCGGCCGCGATGATCGTGACGCGGATCTCGTCGCCCAGGGAATCGTCGATGACGTTGCCGAAGATGATGTTGGCCTCGGGGTGGGCGGCCTCGCGCACCAGCAGCGAGGACTGGAAGATCTCCTGCAGCCCCAGGTCGGAACCTCCCTGGAAGAAGATGAGGACACCGTGGGCGCCGTCGATGGAGGCCTCCAGGAGCGGGGAGGAGATGGCCGTCTCCACTGCGCGCAGTGCGCGGTCCTCGCCGGTGGCCGCACCGATGCCCATGAGGGCGGAGCCCGCGTCCTTCATGACGGACTTCACGTCGTTGAAGTCGACGTTGATCAGACCCGGGGTGGTGATCAGCTCCGTGATGCCCTGGACACCGGAGAGCAGGACCTGGTCAGCAGCACGGAAGGCGTCGAGGACGGAGATGTTGGAGTCGGAGATCTCCAGGAGTCGATCGTTGGGGATGACGATCAGGGTGTCGACCTCGGCACGCAGGGCCTCCACGCCGACATCGGCCTGGGAGGCGCGCCGGTTGCCCTCGAAGGAGAAGGGTCGCGTGACCACGCCGACGGTCAGGGCACCGGCTCCGCGGGCGATGCGGGCCACGACGGGGGCGCCACCGGTCCCGGTACCACCGCCCTCACCGGCGGTGACGAAGACCATGTCGGCCCCCTCCAGGGAGTCCTCGATCTCCTCGGAGTGGTCCTCCGCCGCCTGGCGACCCACAGCAGGATCGGCGCCAGCACCCAGACCGTGGGTGAGGTCCCGACCGATGTCGAGCTTCGTCTCGGCATCGGACATCAGGAGGGCCTGGGCGTCGGTGTTCACCGCGATGAACTCCACACCCTTGAGACCGATCTCGATCATGCGGTTCACGGCATTGACACCACCGCCGCCGACGCCGACGACCTTGATGACTGCCAGATGGTTCTGCGGTGTCCCCACGTTGTCCCCCTTGCCACCGTAACCTTCAAGCTCTAGTTCAAGGTTGGTGTTGTGCCTGCATTCTGCCGGGATGAAGGTAGGGAACCCACCCGCCTCCGGCAAGGAGGCTGGCGGGCGTGTCGGCACACGGCCGGAACCCGGAACCGCATCGGAGAGGAAAGGGACCCGGGCCCGGACGCGCTCGACCCCGTGGTCGCACGCCACGGCAACCGGACAGCCGCTCAGGAGGTGACGGGCCTCGTGGGATCCGAGACGTCATAGACACTCGCCGCGCGTTGGGCGAGCAGGACTGCCAGGACCTTCGCCTTCAGCGGCCCGTCCTCACCGGTTCCCCACCTCACGGTGCGCCCACCGCTGAGCGCCAGGGTGACCATGTGACCATCGGCGCTGAGCTGCTCCACCTGCGCACGCACGTCCTCGGGGAGCGCTGCCCAGGTGGACTCGGCCGCACCGGCGGCACGCACCCGGTCATCACCCGCTGCCGGAAGGGTCACCAGTGGCATGCCGTCGGGGACCTCATCCGCGTGGGAGACGGCCACTCCCTGGTCATCGACGAGGTCGACCCCGTCGCCGTCCTTCTCCGCCAGTGCGGCGACACGTGTCTGCACGACCACGGACAACCCCTCGGGCCACTGCCGGGTTGCCTCCGCACTGCGGACCAGCGGGACCTCCTCGACGGCCGCCACGACCGCACCCGTGTCGAGGCGCGGGAGGGGAGTGCCGATGAAGGGAGCCACCGCCTGTGAGACCTGGGCCGACACGTCCTCGTCCGCGCCCGACACCGCGACCTCCTCCGCGGAGAGTGCCAGCAGCGGGGAGAAGAGGACGCCCCAGACCACCCCCGCCAGCACCGCCACGGAACAGACGAGGATGAGGATGTGTGTCCCCCTCAGGCGCATCCTGGCGCGTCTGCGTTCCTTGAGCCTCTCCCCCAGACCTGTCGAGACGGCCTCTTCCCGGGAGCCGAGGACACTGGCCGCGTCCTCGGCCTCGAGGGGTCGCTCGAGGCTGCGCGGCGCCCTGCGCCGGGCGACCGTGCCTCCCCCGGATCGATGCGGACGGGCCCGCGGACGCTCCGCACTCCCCCCTGCCCGCGATGCTGCGCGGGCCTCGCCCTCGTCAGTCGTCCTCCTCCCCCCGGTTGACTCCTCCGTGGGAGCTGCCTCGTCGGTGGCGGCCCCGTCACCACCACCCGTGGGTGACGCAGGACGGGACGAGGGTGGCCGCGCGGTGGCAGGGGTCCGCGTCGATCGGCGTGGCACCCTGGGGTGTGGGGGCTGCTTCACTCCCCCGACCCCTCTTCCTCACGCCATTCGTCCAACGCGTCCTGCGCCGTCGTCGTGATCGAGCCCGCGCCCATCGTCACCAGGATCCCTCCCGGGCCCGTCAGACGGGCACCGAGGCGCGCGGCCTCATGCATGTCGTGCACCAGGTGGGAACCGGGCAGGTGTGAGGTGATGAGCGCGGAGTCCACCCCCTCGACAGGGTCCTCGCGCGCGGCATAGATGTCGGTGACCACGACCGTGTCGGCGCCCGAGAGCGCGCGGGCGAAACGGTCCGCGAATGCCCGGGTACGGGAGAACAGATGAGGCTGGAAGACCACCGTCACGGGGCCCTCCCCCGCCACCACCCGTGCCTCGGCGAGCGCCGCCGCAACCTCGGTGGGGTGGTGCGCGTAGTCGTCGAAGACCCGACGGTCCCCGACCTGTCCCCGCAGCTGGAAGCGACGCTCCGCTCCACGGAAACGCCCCAGCGCCGCCGCCATCGGCGCGGGCTCCACCCCGAGCTCCACACCCACCGTCCACGCGCCCGCGGCATTGACGACGTTCTGCCATCCCGGCACGCCCAGTCGCAGGTCCACCGATGTCGTCCCCTCCACCAGGCGCGCCGTGGAGCCGTCCGCCCGCTCCACGACATCCTCGATGCACACGTCGGGGGCCTCCGAGCACAGCTCGGGACGCCCGTAGGTCAGCACCCGGCGACCCTGTCCACGGGCGGTGGCAGCCAGTCGGGAGGCGCCCTCGTCCTCGGCGCAGCACACGAGGAGACCACCCTCGACCAGACGCTCGACGAAGTCGACGAAGACCTGCTCGAAGGCTTCACGCGTGCGGTAGTGGTCGAGATGGTCGGGCTCCACGTTCGTCACCAGCTCGACGCTCGGGCTGTAGTTGAGGAAGGAACCGTCCGACTCGTCGGCCTCCGCCACGAAGACGTCACCGCCTCCCAGGTGCGCCCCGGTCCCGAGCTCCGGGATGATCCCGCCGATCGCAGCCGAGGGGTCCAGTCCCACGGCCTGCAGTGCGAGGGCGAGCATGGCTGATGTCGTCGTCTTGCCGTGGGCACCCGCGACGGCCACGAAACGCATGCCCGCTGCCGCCAGGGCCAGGGCCTGGGAGCGGTGGATGACGCTCTGTCCGCGCGCCCTCGCGGTGGCCAGCTCGACATTGGAGTCACGGATGGCGCTGGAGACCACGACCACCGCACCCGCGGGGACGTTGGCCGGATCGTGGCCCACGTGGACCTGGATGCCCAGCCCGCGCAGGTGGTCCATGACTGCGGAGTCCGCCCGGTCGGAGCCGGAGACCGTCAGTCCCCGGTCAGCGAGGAGCTCGGCGACGACCGACATGCCCGCGCCACCGATGCCGATGAAGTGGAAGGCGGGTGCACCACCACCAGGGCCTCCGTCGGATGTGTCCACCCCGGTGACGTCCCCCCCGGTGGTCGTCGCACAGTGGTCAGTGCCCATGGTCGTGGTCCTTCCCGTTGCCGGTCTGCGGGTCCCCGGTCCCGACCTGGGCGAGGACCAGGTCCGCCAGGGTCTCCGCCCCGTCGGTGCGCGCGTGCTCCTGGGACGCTCGCCCCATGCGTGCCAGTTCGTCGGAGACGAGCAGGGGCAGCAGTTGCGTGCGCGCCACCTCCGGCGTGAAGTCGTGGTCGACCACCAGTCTCGCTCCCCCGGTGGCGACGTGATCGGCAGCGTTGAGTCGCTGCTCCCCGTTCCCGATGGGTAGGGGGACGTAGAAGGCGGGCAGGCCCAGGGCCGTCAGCTCCGCCACCGTGCCCGCACCCGAACGGCACACCACCAGGTCCGCCACGGCCAGGGCATCCTCCATGGTCGTCAGGTAGTCCAGGACCTTCCATCGCTCAGCCACGCCGGCCTGCTCGACAGCACTCCTCACGGGAGTGTCCTTGCCACGCCCTGTGAGATGGAGGACCTGGGTGCCCGCAGGCAGGTCCGTCGCGACTTCACACATGACCTCGTTGAGGTGCTGGGCGCCCAGCGAACCCCCCGTGATGACCAACGTGCGCAGATCCGGATCGAGGTCGAGGCGCCCGGCGGCAGCCCGACGGGCCTCGACGCGTCCACCCTCGGAGCTGCGGATCGCCGCCAGGTCAGCGATGGCCGGGCGCAACGGGAGACCTGTGACCACCGTCCGTCCGTGCACCGCGCGAAGGGGTGTGGACGGGAAGGTCAATGCCACGACGGCCGCGTGTCGGGCGCCGAGTCGGTTGGCCAGCCCGGGACGGGCGTTCTGCTCCTGGACCACGACGGGCAGGCCGAGGGTGCGTGCGGCCCGGTACGCGGGTGTGGAGACGTACCCACCGAAGCCGACGAGCACGTCGGCGCCCCCCATGGCGGCACGCGCCTCACGCACTGCCTCGTGCATGCGGGAGGGCAGTGTGAGGAGGGCGACGCTGGGACGTCGCGGGAGGGGGACCTTGGGGATGGTCACCAGGTGGTAGCCAGCGGCGGGAACGAGATCGGACTCCAGCCCCTGCGAGGTCCCCAGCACCACGATCGCGCATCCGCGGGCACGCAGCGCGTCGGCGGTCGCGAGCAGCGGATTGACGTGGCCGGCGGTCCCTCCGCCTGCCAGGACGATGGTCGGGTTCATGGGCGCACCTCAGAGGTCGGAGGGGTGATGTGTCGGTCCGGGCTGGGGGAATGGGTCGAGCCGCGACGCCTGGGCGCGCGACGCGGGTCGCGCCCGGCGGAGGCCTCATCCGGGTGCCCGAGCATCCGCATCCCGGCCTGGCCACGGGCGAACGAGGCGACCACTCCGACGGCAGCAGCCGTGAAGAGCAGGGACGAACCTCCGTAGGACACCAGCGGGAGCGGCACGCCGATCACGGGCCCCAGGCCCGTGACCGAGAAGACGTTGATGATCCCCTGGGCGGCGATCCAGGCAGCCACGCCTCCCGAGACCACCCGGGCGAAGGCGGAGGTGTGGTTCTGGCAGACACGCACCATGCCCCACACCATCAGTCCCAGACAGGCCAGGACCGTGCATGTGCCCAGCAGTCCGAGCTCCTCCCCGATGATCGCGAGGATGAAGTCGGTGTGGGCGGCGGGCAGGTAGTTCCACTTCTCCCGCGAGGCGCCGGGCCCCAGGCCCGTCCACCCCCCGGATCCCAGTGCCCACAGCGCATGGTCCGTCTGCGTGGGTGCGGAGGTCGAGATCGGGGTGCCGAGCCCGGGGATGATCTGCTTGACCCGGGCGAGCCGGGTGGGGTTCTGGAAGACGAGGAAGACGGCGGCAGGGACGGCGACCAGTGCCATCGCGCCGAACCACTTGCCGGGAAGACGTGCGACCCACAGGGCGCCGAGGGCGCAGACGGCCATGACGATGGCCGTTCCCAGGTCGTGCCCGAACATGACCGCCACCAGGGAGAGGAACACCGGGATGCCCGCGGTGACAGACATCTGGCTCCAGTCGTCGACCCGTGCACCGGGGCGGGTGAGCGCCCGTCCGAGGAACAGGGCGAGAGCGAGCTTGAGGAACTCCGAGGGTTGGACGAGGACGGGCACGCCGGGGATGTGCACCCAGTTCGTGTTCCCGCCCTCCGTGGCGCCCAATGGGGTCAACACCAGGCTCTGGAAGACGAGGGCGGTCACCAGGACGCCCACTGATGCGTTCCACCAGATCCGCTCGGGCACCAGTTGTGCCGCGGCGGCCACGAGGAGTGCCGCCACGATGATGGCGAGGGGCCTCAGGAAGGCGAGGTAGGGATCCTCACCCTTCGCGATGTTCGTCACCGCTGAGGCAGAGAAACCCATGAGGAGGCCGAAGACGGTGAGGATCAGGGCGGGGATGATGATGAGGTAGTACGTGACCACGGGTGAGGGCGCACTCGCCCCACGTTCCCCGGAGCCGAAGCGGATCCTGGGCAGGTTCCGCCACCATGTCCTCACGGCCGTGGTCCCCACTGCGCACCGAGGCGGTGCACGGCGTCGACGAAGACGTCGCCACGCTGACCGTAGTTGTCGAACTGGTCCCAGGAGGCACATGCCGGTGCGAGGACCACGGTGTCACCGGGACGCGAAAGACCCACGGCCTCGTTGACGACCGAGAACATCCAGTCCGGGTGCCCGTCGACCTCGACGACCGGTACCGTCGGCGCCTC
>JBQEKJ010000010.1:9099-21007 GCA_052103835.1 Pauljensenia sp. | reverse complement strand
TCCGATGAGGCGTGCCTCGGCCCGGTGCGGAGGCGTGCCTCGGCGGGGGGTGTGCGTGGGGCCTCTCCGCGGTGGTGTCAGCCCATCCGCGCCACGATGTCGGCGAGGAGGCGGGCGATGCGGGGCGCGGCATCCTGCCCGGCCTCCAGGACCTCGGCGTGCGACAACGGGGTGGGAGAGATGCCGGCGGCGAGGTTCGTCATCAGCGACAGACCCAACACCTCCATCCCCGCCTCACGTGCGGCGATGGCCTCCAGGGTGGTGGACATCCCCACCAGGTCACCTCCGATGATGCCCGCCATGCGCACCTCGGCGGGGGTCTCGTAGTGGGGTCCGGGGAACTGCACGTAGACGCCCTCCGGCAGGCTCGCCTCGACCTGGTGGGCGAGGTCGCGCAGGTGCTGGCTGTAGAGGTCCGTGAGGTCGACGAAGGTCGCGCCCACCAGTGGAGAGGCGGCGGTGAGGTTGATGTGGTCACGGATCAGCACCACCTGTCCGGGCGCCCACTCCGGGTTGAGGCCCCCGCAGCCATTGGTGAGCACGACCTGCGTGGCGCCCGCGGCCGCAGCGGTGCGCATACCGTGGGCGACGGCGCGCACGCCGCGACCCTCGTAGAGGTGCGTGCGGGACCCGAGGACGAGGGCGACGCGGTCGGAGCCGGCCAGTCGGATCGAGCGCATGACGGGGACGTGCCCCGCGACGGCCGGGGCGTGGAAGCCGGGGACCTCCGCCGCAGGGATTTCGGAGACGGTCTCACCGATGAGGTCGGCGGCGGCACCCCACCCGGAACCCAGGACGAGGGCGAGGTCGTGGTGGGCGATGCCCGAACGCTCGGCGATGACATCTGCGGCGCGTGCGGCCAGCTCGGTGGGGGACTCGAGGGGTGCGGAGGCGTGTCGTGGGGTCTGTTCCATGCCCCCACGGTAGAGGAGGAACACGGTCGTGATGCGCGGCGGGGAAAGCGGCGGAGGGGGAGACGGTCGGGCACCCTGTGGGACGCTCTGCCGGATGTGCAGCCACACGCACTGTCCGCAGCTGGATCTCCGGGTCCCACGCTCACCGTCGGGAGCCATGCACCCAGGCCCCCGCGAGAAGGGTGGCCCGGGTCCCGTCGGAGGGTGGGTCACGCACACGCCGCGGGCCGCGTTCTGCGAACATGGGGTCATGACGCAGGCAGCACCACAGGCAATCGAACAGGCACCACCGCAGGGAGCACCCCAGGCCGAGTCCGTCTCCCCGGTGCGTACCGGGTCGAGGGTGGTCATCATCGGCGGCGGGCCCGGCGGGTACGAGGCCGCGACAGTGGCGTCGCGCATGGGGGCAGACGTGTGGCTGGCGGAGCGCCGGGGGATGGGCGGCTCGGCGGTCCTCACCGATGTCGTTCCCTCCAAGACACTCATCGCCACCTCGGAGTGGACCGCACAGACGGAGTCCGCAGGCGAACTCGGCATCCGCACCGGCGCCGTCGGGGTCGACATGGCCCTGGTCAACACCCGCCTGCGCCTGCTGGCCTCCACCCAGTCGGCCGACATCCGCTCCGCCCTCGAACAGGCGGGTGTCCACCTGCTCGACGGCAGCGCCAGTCTCCTGCCCGGTGCCACGGGGACCGGACGGCGCAGGGTGCTGGTCCGGTCCGCCCCGGGCGACGATGATCGTGAACTGGAGGCTGACATCGTCCTGTTGGCCACCGGTGCCCGCCCTCGTGAACTCCCCGATGCGCTCCCCGACGGGGAACGCATCCTCAACTGGACCCAGCTCTACGACCTCGACCGCGTCCCCGACCACCTCGTGGTCGTCGGCTCGGGGGTGACGGGCGCGGAGTTCGCCGGAGCCTTCCTCACGCTCGGCTCGCGTGTCACGCTCGTCTCCTCGCGCGAGAGGGTCCTCCCCGGCGAGGACGCCGACGCCGCGGAGATCGTGGAGGAGGTCTTCCACCGGCGTGGCATGCGCATCGAGCGTCGTTCGCGCGCGGCCGGGGTCGTCAACACGGGCGAGGGCGTGGAGGTCACCCTGACCGACGGACGGGTCGTGCGCGGCTCCCACTGCCTCATGGCGGTCGGCGCGGTGCCCAACACGGAGGGTCTCGGGCTGGAGGGTGCGGGAGTGGACCTGACCCCCTCCGGCCACATCCGCGTGGACCGCGTCTCGCGCACCACCGCCTTCCGCATCTACGCCGCGGGCGACTGCACCGGCGTGCTGCCCCTCGCATCGGTCGCCGCGCAGCAGGGGCGCATCGCCATGTGGCACGCCCTGGGGGACACGTTGGAGCCCCTGGACACCTCCGCCATGGCGCAGGCAGTCTTCACATCCCCGGAGGTCGCCAACGTCGGACTCTCCGAGGCCGCGGCCGCCCGGGCGGGCCGGGAGGTGCACGTCGCCCAGCTGCCCCTGGCCCGCAACCCACGCGCCAAGATGCAGGGTGTCGCCGATGGTTTCGTCAAGATCATCGCCTCCGAGGCCGGCGTGGTCCTGGGAGGTGTGGTCGTCGGCCCCCACGCCTCCGACCTCGTGTTCCCCCTGACTCTGGCGGTGCGTCGGCGCATGACCGTCGACGAGCTCTCCGCCGCTCCCACCGTCTACCCCTCGATCTCGGGCAGCATCGCCGAGGTCGCGCGTATCCTGCACTGACAGGGCGCCAGCCCCGTCACCGGAAGGACACCATGACCACCCTGGACCTGTCGGACCCGGTCACACTGACCGGGCAGCTCGTCGACATCCCCTCCGAGTCGGGTGAGGAGGCGAGCATCGTCGGCGTGCTGGAGGCGGCGCTCGCGGGCATTGCACACCTGGAGGTCCTGCGCGACGGCAATGCCCTGGTGGCCCGCACCCACCTGGGGCGCGACGCCCGCGTCGTCATCGCCGGCCACCTCGACACCGTGCCCATCGTCGACAACGTGCCCTCCCGACGCGAGGTGCGCGAGGGCGTGGACACCCTGGTCGGGCGCGGCAGCGTCGACATGAAGGGCGGGGTCGCCATCCAGGCGCACCTTGCGGCCACGCTCCCTGCTCCGCGCCACGACGTCACCTGGGTCTTCTACGACCACGAGGAGGTTGCGGCCTCGCTCAACGGGCTGGGCCGCCTGAGCCGTCACCACCCCGACTGGCTCCTGGGGGACCTCGCGCTGCTGGGTGAGCCGACCGCCGCCCAGATCGAAGGTGGGTGCAACGGCACCCTGCGCGTCATCGCCCACTTCCCCGGCGTCGCCGCCCACTCCGCGCGGGCCTGGCGGGGGGAGAACGCCATCCACAAGGCGGCCCCTGTCATCGAGCGCATCGCCGCCTTCGGCAACCCGGTCGTCACCGTGGACGGCCTGGACTACCGCGAGTCCTTCTCCGTCGTGCGCTTCGAGGGCGGCAGGGCGAACAATGTCATCCCCGACTCCGCCACCATGACCGTCAACTACCGTTTCGCCCCCGCCATGCATGGCGATGAGGCGATGGAGGTGGTCCGTGGCGTCTTCGAGGGCTCCGATGCCACCCTGGAGATCGACGACCTCGCGGAGGGTGCGCGCCCCGGACTGGACTCACCCCTGGCCCAGGAGTTCATCTCCGCCGCCGGTGACGTCCGGGTCGGCCCGAAGTACGGCTGGACCGACGTGGCGCGCTTCTCGGCGCTCGGGGTCCCGGCACTGAACTATGGACCGGGGGATCCCCTCCTGGCCCACACCGTCGACGAGCACGTGCCCGTCGACCAGATCACCCGCTGCTCGGACGTCCTGCGACGTTGGCTGGGCACGGGGGAAGAAGGAACTCAGGCGTGACAACCACACCACCGCGGGTCCCCGGCAACGGCGGGACCCCGAACAACCATCGCAAGTCCTACCGCCGCGGCCCGGTCCTCCTGCGCGGCAAGCAGATCCCGAAGGAGACCTCCGACGCGCGCCTGCTGCGCCCCCAACCCGAGGCCGACTGGCTCCACGAGGACCCCTGGCGTGTCTTGCGCATCCAGGCGGAGTTCATCGAGGGCTTCGGCGCACTCGCCGAGATCGGCCCCGCGATCTCGGTCTTCGGCTCCGCGCGCACCCCCGAGGGATCGAAGCGCTGGGAGGAGGGGCACCGCATCGGTGAGCTCGTCGCGGAGGCGGGCTACGCGGTCATCACAGGTGGAGGTCCCGGTGCCATGGAGGCCGCCAACAAGGGCGCCTGGGACGCGGGTGGTACCTCGGTCGGCCTGGGCATCGAGCTGCCCCACGAGCAGGGCATGAATCAGTGGGTCAACCTGGGCATCAACTTCCGTTACTTCTTCGCCCGCAAGACGATGTTCGTCAAGTACTCACACGGGTTCATCGTGCTCCCGGGCGGTTTCGGCACCATGGACGAACTCTTCGAGGCCCTGACCCTGGTCCAGACCCACAAGATCGAGTCCTTCCCGATCGTGTTGCTGGGGACGGAGTACTGGGGCGGGCTCTTCGACTGGATCCGCACCACCATGGTCGAGGGCGGGACGGTCTCGCCCGGCGACGACGGACTCGTGACGATCCTGGACGACCCCGAGGAAGCCGTGGAACTCGTGGTGACCCGCGCCCTCTGACGACCTTCCTCCGCGTTCCTGCCACCCACGCGTGCCGGGCGGGCAGCTGACTCCCTGCCCCGGGACGCGCTCCGAGGACTGCTCGCGCGCAGGTCCCGGACCCGTGCACAGGTGCTGTGGCGCTGCCAACGGTTAGAATGGGGTGGTCCCCTGCCGGACGAGAGGGACAGCCGCCCGGCAGCAGAGCACGATTGGCACTGAGGAGCGCGCACATGGCAGCGATGAAGCCGAGGACCGGTGACGGACCACTGGAGGCCACCAAGGAGGGGCGCGGCATCGTGATGCGCATCCCGAGCGAAGGCGGCGGGCGCCTGGTCATCGAGCTGACTCCCGCGGAGGCGGGCGAACTCGCGGAGGCGCTGTCCGCAGCGGTCTGAACCACACCGGATCCGCGCACGCACTCCCCGGAGTCGCAGACGCTGGAACCTGAATTGACCGATGAGGGGCCCTGGCACCAGGTGGTGCCAGGGCCCCTCTCGCTCCCGACCTGTTCTGCTCGGAGGGCCATCCAGGGTGCGACCTGTCGAGGTGTCCGCCCAAGGCATCGGCGAGGACGGACTTCGAGACCGGTCGCTTGAGCAATTGCATCGGAAAGATGTGGATGTCGCTGCCCTCGTCTGCCGTGCCGTGGGCGAGGTCTGCGTCACGCTTCCGGAGGGACGGACCTCTCAGCGGCGCACGGCGACCGCAACCCCGTCGCCGACGGGCAGGAGCGCCGAGATGAACTCCTCGGTCTCCCCCAGCACTCGGGTGATCTCACGCATGACGACCGTGTCGGCGTCACGTTGGGCGGGATCTGCCACCCGGTCGTGCCACAGTGCGTGGACCACCACGGCGACACCACCCGGGCGCAGCACCCGCAGGGCGTGGTCCAGGTACTCCGGTGTCTCGGAGACATCGGCGTCGATGACGACCATGTCGTAGCCACCCGCAGCCATGCGCGGCAGGACGTCCAGGGCGCGGCCGACAATCAGACGTGTGCGGTGTCCGGAGACTCCAGCAGCGTGGAAGGCGCTGCGGGCATGCTTCTGGAACTCGGACTCGGCGTCGATGGTGGTGAGCACCCCGTCGGCGGACATGCCCTCCAGGAGCCACAACCCGGAGATCCCGGCACCGGTGCCGATCTCCAGGACCGCACGGGCATCGGCCACTGCTGCCAGCATGCGCAGGGTCGCGCCCACTCCCGTGGTGACGGGCTCAGCCCCCAACTCCACGGCTACCTCGCGGGCCGCCGCGACCGCCTCGCGCTCGGTGGCGTACTCCTCGGAGTACACCCAGGTCTGCGCCTTGTCGGTCGCCATGCCATCTCCCGTCGTCGTGCCCGTCCGCGTCCTCGTGCCCAGCCTATCCCGGCGCGGGGTGCTGCCGTCCCCGTCATGCGGCGACGGCGTCAGGACCTTCCCCGGTGCTCAGCGCCCTCCGACGGGGGAGACCCCCAGGGGACGACCGGCCAGGCCCCGGGCGTGCTGGCCCAGGGTCGCTGCCAGGTCGCGGACCACGTCCGCGGCCGCGCCCTCGCCGAGGGCGACGGGCCGACCCGTGTCCCCACCCTCGCGCAGGGCGATGTCGAGGGGGACCTGACCGAGCAGGGAGATGTCGTAGCCGAGCTGGGCGGTGAGCCTGCTGGCCACCGATGCGCCGCCCCCGGAGCCGAAGACCTCCAGGTGGGAGCCGTCGGGCTGGACCAGGTAGGACATGTTCTCGACCACGCCGATGACGCGCTGACGGGTCTGTCCCGCAATCGATCCTGCACGCTCGGCAACCTCGGCGGCCGCCACCTGCGGGGTGGTCACCACCAGGATCTCCGAGTTCGGAAGCAGCTGTGCCACGGAGATCGCGACGTCGCCGGTGCCGGGGGGCATGTCGATGAGGAGGACGTCCAGGTCACCCCAGAAGACGTCACCCAGGAACTGCTGGAGGGCCCGGTGCAGCATCGGTCCGCGCCACACGACGGCCTGACCGTCGGGGACGAACATGCCGATGGACATGACCTTGATGCCGGCGACGCCCACCGGCGGGATGATCATGCCGTCGATGACCTGGGGCTCGTGCTCGACGCCGAGCATGCGCGGAACCGAGAAGCCGTAGATGTCGGCGTCCATGACGCCGACCTTGAGCCCCTGCTCCGCCATGGCGGCGGCGAGGTTCGCGGTCATGGAGGACTTGCCCACTCCGCCCTTGCCGGAGGTCACGGCGATGACGCGGGTGAGGGAACCGGGCTGGGCGAAGGGGATCTCGCGTTCGGCGCGACCCCCGTTGAGCTTCTCGCGCAGTGCCTTCTTCTGGTCGTCGTCCATGACGCCCATGGACACGTCGACGGCGGCGACGCCGTCCAGTTTGCCGACGGCCTCCTTCACATCCTTGGTGATGGTGGCGTGCAGGGGGCACCCGGCCGTGGTCAGCAGGATGGTGACGGCGACCCGGTCCCCGTCCACGGCGACAGAGTCGACCATGTCGAGGTCGGTGATGGGACGACGGATCTCAGGGTCCATGACGGCCTCGAGGGCCGCCGTGACCTCAGCTTCGGTGACAGACATGGAACCCATGGTACGTGGGTGCCAGCACTGCGGCCGAGTGACCTTTGCCCTTCCACGAGGGCGGACGCACAAGCGTGCAGGACCGTTGCGGGAGCCGGGGATTCCGGGCAGGGCCTGCGTCCCCGGATCAGTCCTGGGCCCTGCCGCCACCCACATCCGACCGACCCGGTCCCGGTGTGCCACGCCGCCCCGCGGACGACCCCGTGTCCGCATGGCTGCGGGAGCCGCCCTCGTCGACGGGTGTGCGGGAGGTGTTCCCCTCGGAGTGGGGGAGTGAACGCGAGTCCGGGACGGTGTCGCGCTCACTGCGCAGGTCGTCGAGCATGTCGCGCAGCTCAGAGCGCACGAAGTCGCGGGTGGCCACGTCCTGGAGGGCCAGGCGCAGGCCGGCGATCTCACGCGTGAGGTACTCGGTGTCGGTGAGGTTGCGTTCCGCGCGCTGGCGGTCCTGCTCGGCCTGCACGCGGTCGCGGTCGTCCTGGCGGTTCTGGGCGAGCAGGATCAGGGGCGCGGCGTAGGAGGCCTGCAGGGAGAGCATCAGGGTCAGGGCGGTGAAGCCGAGTTCGGCCTTGTCGAACTGCAGGTTGTCCGGTGCCAGCGTGTTCCACAGGATCCAGAAGATCACGCAGAAACTCAGGTAGACCAGGAACTGCGGGGTTCCGGAGAAGCGCGCGATGCGTTCCGCGCCGCGCCCCAGCACCTCGGACTCGAGGTTGATGCGAGGCATGTGCCTGTTGGAGTCGCGTGGGGTGTCGAGCCTGTCAGCCATCGATGCTCCTCGCCATCATGCGGTCGGTGACGTCGTCGTCGAAGTCGCGCCAGTCCTCGGGCAGCAACTCGTCGAGCACGTCATCGACCGAGACCGCACCCAGGAGGTGGTCGTCCTCGTCGATGACGGGCAGGATCGTCAGGTTGTAGGTCGCCAGCAGGCGGGTCACCGTCGCGACGTGGGCCTCGGGTGGGACGGCCTCGATGTCGGAGTCCATGATCGTCCCCAGCAGGGTCTGGGGAGGTTCTCGCAGCGCGCGCTGGACGTGGACCACGCCCAGGTAGGGGCCCGTGGGGGTCTCCATGGGGGGCCTGGTGACGAAGACCATCGTGGCCAGGGAGGCGGGGATGTCCTCGCGACGCACGGCGGCGAGCAGCTGCGCCACGGTCGCATCGGGGCCGAGGATGACGGGCTCGGTGGTCATCAGGCCACCGGCCGTGGACTCCTCGTAGGTGAGCAGGCGGCGGACGTCCTCCGCCTCCTCGGGCTCCATGAGGGCCAGCAGGGACTGGGCCTTGGCGTCAGGCAGCTCGGAGACCAGGTCGGCGGCGTCATCGGGCTGCATGACGTCCAGGACATCGGCGGCTCGCGCAGCATCCAGGGCGGAGACGATCGCGACCCGGTCATCGTCGCCGAGCTCCTCCAGGACGTCCGCCAGGCGCGGGTCCGGCAGCTCCATGGCCACGGCCAGCTGCCGGTCCGGGGGCAGGGTGTGGATGAAGTCCGCCAGGTCGACAGGCTTCATCTCCTCGGTGTGCTGGATGAGTGCCGTGGCAGCCTGGGTGGAGTCCGTCTTGAGCAGTCCCGTGACCTCCCCCAGGTCCACGGTCATCGTCTCCCCACCGCGGCGGAAGCCGAGGGAGTTCTGGCGCACACGCTGGACGTGCAGCTTGGCGATCACCCAGTCGCGGGGGCGACGCTGCTCCATGGCGACGTCCAGGATGCGCACGGGACCCGACCCGTCGTTCATGGTGACGACGCGGTCGAAGAGCTGGGAGAGGACGAGGGTCTCGATGGGGCGTTGGGTGAAGCGGCGCATGTTGAGCAGGCCGGTGGTGATGACTGCGCCCGGCTTGATGGCCGTGACGCGCGTCAGTGGCAGGAACACGCGCCTGCGCGGACCCACCTCCACGACGAAACCGATGACGGTGGCCGTCAGGTCCAACCTGATGATCGCGACGACGTCATGGATCTTGCCGACCTTCTCACCCAGGGGATCGAACACACCCGTCCCCGCCAACTTGGCGACGAAGATGCGTCTGCCACTGGTGCCCACTCGGGTCGGTGCATTGATCACGGGAACAGCCTAGGCTGCTGGGAGAGTGGGCGGGGTACGGAGATCCCTGTCCTCGGAAGGAGCACGGCGCATGGACAACAGGCAGAACGCCCGACTGCGGGTCCCCACGATGCCCAAGGGCACCGAGGTCGCGTCGTACCGTACCTATCTCGAGGCGTCCAACGCCGTGGACTACCTGTCCGACAACGGCTTCGACGTCAAGAGCATCACCATCGTCGGCTCCGACCTGCACATGGTGGAGCGGGTGACCGGCCGACTGACGATGGGCAAGGTCGCGGCCTCCGGTGCCGGCTCCGGCGCCCTGTGGGGCACCTTCATGGGACTCATGATGTCCTTCGCCACGACCTCCGGTCAGGCCGGGGTGCCGTGGGTGTTCATCGGCATGGCGGGTGGTGCGGTCTTCGGCATACTCATGTCGGTGATTCTCTACGCCATGACGGGAGGGCGGCGCGACTTCACCTCCCAGTCCCAGGTGGTGGCCAGCCGCTACGCGGTCCTGGCCTCGGCGGACGTCGACGGGGCCTTCAAGCTCCTCCAGAAGACGCCTGGCAACCAGATGCGACCCACACCGCCGCGCAAACGCCCCGTGCGCACCGGTCCGAGCGAGTACGGGTCGCGGCCCGGTGAGAAGCCGCGTTTCGGGGTGCGCCTCAGCGAGTCCGAGAAGGAGCACGAGGAGGAGACCGGCGAGAAGCCGGGCACCGATCTGCGGGCTCGGGAGGGGCAGGTGACGGGTGCGGGTGCCGGTGCTGACGTCGCGCCCGGGACCGGCCCTGCCGACATCGCGCCCGGGACCGGCCCTGCCGACGCGCAGGGAGTCCCGCGACAGGGGAACACCTCCGACGGGCGCGGCACCCAGGGCTGAGGGTCCCCGGGCGCGCACCGGACGAGGCGCAGTCCCGCTCCTGGGTGCCCCATCGACGAGGGCGGGCCCAGTGCATCTGCCGTACGGTGTGTCGAGCTGGCGGTCACGTCCTCCCACCCGTGTCCACAGCCGGCCGCTGCCTCCCGCAGTCGTCTGCAGTCTCCCGGAGATGTCCGCGGTCTCCCGAAGTCTCCTGGAGATGCTCGCGGACTCCCCAGGTTTCCGGGATGTGCCTGCGGTCTTCTGGAAGCACTCGTCCTCACCGGTCACGTGGGTGCTGCCACGGCACCCGTCCGGTCCGTGCCCATGGCCAGGAGTTGTCCACAGGTTCGGCGGCACCGAAAAGTTGTCCACAACTTGAAGTTACCTCTGGCAATCGAACAGGTGTTCGATTATTCTGGGGTCATGGACGCACCGACGCATCTTCCACCGGCCGACTCCGGGCCGCCTCCCGCTGCAGTGGGCGCGTGGGATCCCGCGGCCTTCGCCGGGGGTGTCGAGGGCCTTGTCCAGGTCTGTTCGGACACCGAACTGGTCGACCTCATCCGCACACTCGAGGATGTGAAGAATGCCTGCAGCGCAGGTCAGGCACGTGCCGCGGTGGCGCTCAGGAAGATCCGTGAGGAGTCTGCGGCCAACCAACGTGAGCGTGAAGCTGCGAGGCGGGGGACCGTCAATGAGATCGCCCTGGCGCGCAGGGAGTCGCCGCACAGGGCGGGTATCCTTCTGGGCCTGGCCACCGTCCTGACAACGGAGCTCCCCCACACGATGGCCGCCCTGAGCGAGGGGCGCATCAGCGAATGGCGGGCCGCCCTCGTCGCGCGAGAGACTGCCTGTCTCGAGCGGAAGGACAGGCTGGCCGTGGACCGGGGGCTTGCGGCAGGACTGGAGGGATTGTCGGACAGGGAGATCGTTGCGCGGGCGAAGGAGCAGGCATACGCCCTGGACCCCCACAGCGTGGTTGCGCGCATGTCGCGGGCGCACTCGGACCGGCGCGTGACGATCAGGCCCGCACCGGACTGCATGACCGTGGTCTCGGCGTTGCTCCCGGCAGCCCAGGGCGTGGCTGCCTACGCGGCGCTCCTGCGAACGGCTGAGAGCGCGCGTGCCGCTGGCGATGCCCGTGGCAAGGGGCAGATCATGGCCGACACCTTTGTCACCCGGGTGACCGGGCAGTCCTCGCCCGAGGCCGTGCCTGTCGAGGTCCAGGTCGTCATCAGTGACGAGGCGCTCCTCGGGGAGAGTGACACACCTGCCCGGCTTGTCGGCCACGGCCCGATACCCGCGGGCGTCGCCCGGGGACTGGTCTCCCACGACGACTCCGGAACGGCTGCTTGGATCCGTCGGCTCTACGCACGTCCTGATGATGGACGCCTGGTCGCCATGGAGTCCCACAGGCGCCTCTTCCCCGCGGGCCTCCGCCGCTTCATCGCGACGCGCGACGGAGGGACCTGCCGGACGCCGTGGTGCGGGGCGCCGATTGCCCACATCGACCATGTCACACCCGTGCGGGGTGGCGGTCCGACCAGCGTCCAGAATGGTCAGGGTCTGTGCGCCCGCTGCAACCAGGCAAAGGAGGCTCCCGGGTGGGAGGCTCGAGCGGAGGACGACACCACCATCACACTGACGACGCCGACAGGCCAGAGGTACAGCACACAGCCTCCGCCCCTTCCCCATGAGACGGCGCCCGGCGCCCGGTCCGGGGTGGTCCCGGTGTTCGGTGCGGAGGACTCCACCCGATCTGCGAGCGACCGGGCGGTGGGGGACACTGTCCCAGCGGTGGTGGGGAGTGGACCCGACGGACCTGTCACCACGTGGAGAGCTGGGGACATCGCCGAGAGTGGTGTGATCGCAAGTGGTGCGACCACCGGCAGCACGACCATCGGAAGTGTGACCAGCGGTAGTGTGA
>JBQEKJ010000010.1:915-8999 GCA_052103835.1 Pauljensenia sp. | reverse complement strand
AGTGTGACCAGCGGTAGTGTGATCGTTCCCGATGACGGAGCCGCTGCGGGTCGGGACACCGGCGTCAGGCGCACCAGTGCATTCGGGAACAGCACCGGGGCCGCGAACAGCCCGGGGGACGGGAACGACGCCGAGTCCGCGCCGGACGACTGGAGGTCGGGAGCCCGATTCAGACCCCGGATCCGGGCCCCCGCTGCCTGACCCGGGGACGTACTCCCGGGTGGGTCAGACAACGAGGGCTTGCGTGGGTGCATCCGCCTTCAGCGGGCCTGCACCCCGGCGATCCACGCCTCGACGTCGGCGATGGTGCGGGGGATGTCCTCCGAGATACGGGTGACGGACCCGTCCTCGTTGACCTGGACGTCGTCCTCGATGCGCACCCCGATGCCGCGAAGTTCCTCGGGCAGGGCCAGGTCATCGGCACGGAAGTAGAGTCCGGGCTCGATGGTGAAGGTCATGCCGGGCTCCAACAGCGCGCCCTGGTACATCTCTCGGCGCGCCTGGGCGCAGTCGTGGACGTCGAGCCCCAGGTGGTGGGAGGTGCCGTGCGGCATCCAGCGACGGTGCTGCTGGCCGGTGGGGGAGAGGGACTCCGCGGCACTCACCGGCAGCACACCCCATTCCTCCAACCGGGTCGCGATGACCTCCATGGCGGCGTCGTGGACGTCGCTGAAGTGTGCCCCGGGCTCATTGGCGCCGGCCAGGGCCGCCTCGGCGGCGTCGAGCACCGCCTGGTAGACCTTCGCCTGGGGCTCGGAGAAGTGCCCGTTGACGGGCAGGGTCCGGGTGATGTCGGCGGTGTAGAGGGAGTCGAGCTCGATGCCGGCATCGACCAGCACCAGGTCGCCCTCGTGCACCTCGCCGTCATTGTCGATCCAGTGCAGCGTGTTGGCGTGGTCGCCGGAGGCCGCGATCGTGTCGTAGCCCAGACCGTTGCCCTCCTCGCGTGCGACCGCCCCGAATGCGCCCTCGATGACGCGCTCGCCGCGCCGGTGGCCCACCGCACGGGGAAGGGAGCGGATGATGTCGTCGAATCCGACCTTGGTGGCCTCCACGGCCCGGCGCAGCTGGGCCAGCTCGTAGGGGTCCTTGCGCAGGCGGACCTCGGAGAGGTGCTCCTCCAGCTTCTCGTCGCCCTCGTGCGCGTCCCCACCGAAGGGCAGCCCGGCCTGCTGGCGCACCTCGTTGACCATGGCCTCGACGTTCAGGTCGACGCCGGGCACGATGCGCAGCTCGATGGCGCCGGCGTCCTTGGCCAGGGCATCGCGCAGGGTGTCGATGTGGGCGCAACGCAGTCCGGACGCGGCGGAGACCTCGTCCAGTGAGGGACGTGCCCCCACCCAGAACTCGCCGTAGCGCGGATCCGCGTAGAACTCCTCCGAGGTGCGCGGGGCGCGGGGCTTGAAGTAGAGGACCGCCTCGTGGGCGCCGCCCTCGTGGGGTTCCAGCACCAACACGGCGTCGGGCTCCTTCTCCGCGCCCAGCCCCGAGAGGTGGGCGAAGGCGGAGTGGGCGCGGAAGCGGTAGTCGGTGTCATTGGAGCGCACCTTGTACCCGCCGGCCGGGATCACCAGGCGCTCGGCGGGGAAGGGCTCCCCGGCTGCCTCCGCGCGTGCGGGCAGGCGGTCCGCGACCTCCTCACGCGGGGGGAGGTCGGTGGAGCGCGGGGCCCAGTTGGAGCCGATGAAGGTGCGGAACGCCCGGGAGTCGGGGCGCCGCGAGCGGTTGTTGCCGCGGTCGGCCATGGACTGGGAGGGCGCATCCTCGGGAGTGGTGTCGGGTTGCTTCGTCATGGCCCAATGATCCCACCGCTGTCCAGTTGGGTGCTCCCCGAGGAGTGCGGCGACGTGGGTCGACGAGGGCGGCTCCGCTCGGCGCGCAACGCTGTCCAGCGGGGGCGTGCGGGGGGTCGAGCTGGCCTCGTGAGGTGGGGAGGCAGGGAGGAGCCGGTGGTTGGGATGTGCCCCGCGGCCGCCGACCGGCCTGACCGTGCGCGGTGGGGAGCCCACGCGTTCTTGGGACCCCTCGGTGCGGCCACTAGTGTGTCCTCCATGATCCGCATTGACCCCCACACACATTCGGCGTGCTCGGACGGCACGGACACGCCCTCGGAACTCATGTGGGCGGCACTGCGGGCGGGCCTGGACGTGGTCGGTCTGACCGACCACGACACCATGGCGGGATGGGACGAGGCCGCCACCCAGGTCGCGCCCACCGGTGTGGCCCTGATCCGCGGGGTCGAGCTGTCGTGCTCCTCCCACGGGATCTCCGCGCACCTGCTCGCCTACCTCTTCGACCCCTCCGACGAGGACCTCACCGCCGCCATGGCACGCACCCGCGAGTCCCGAGACACCCGTGCCCGGCGCATGGTCGACCTGATCTCCCAGGACTACCCGCTCACCTGGGAGATGGTCCAGCAGTTCGCGCCCTCCGACGGTGGGCCGGTCGGTCGCCCCCACATCGCCGATGCCCTGGTCGCGCTCGGCGTGTTCCCGGACCGTTCCGCGGCGTTCGAGAGTGTCCTCCACCCCTCGGGGCCCTACTACGTCCACCACTGGGCGCCCGACCCCGTGGGAGCCGTGGGCATGGTCCGGGCGGCAGGCGGTGTCCCCGTCCTGGCCCACCCGCGCGCCGGGAAGCGGGGCAGGGTGCTCTCGGAGGACGTCATCGCCGAGATGGCAGTGGCCGGCCTGTTCGGCCTGGAGCGCGATCACCGCGACCACACCGAGGAGGATCGCGAGGACGTCGACCGCCTGGCCAACCGCCTCGGCCTCCAGGTCACCGGTTCCTCGGACTACCATGGCACGGGCAAACCGAACCGGCTGGGCGAGAACCTCACCTCGGAGTACGTCTACCGGGCCATCGAGGAACAGTCACAGCTGGAGGTCCTGCGTCCGTGAACGTCACCGGCGTCATCGACGTGGCCCTGCTGGCCACGACGTTCACCACACTCTTCGTCATCATGGACCCCCCGGGCACGATCCCGGTGTTCCTGGCGCTGACCGGCAAGTACAGCCGCGTGGACCAGCGTCGCGCCGCGGTGCAGGCCACGATCACCTCCTTCGGGGTGATCGTCCTCTTCGCGGTGCTGGGTCAGTACATCCTGACCTTCCTGCAGATCTCCATGGAGTCCCTGCAGCTCTCTGGCGGTGTGCTGCTGTTCCTGGTCGCCATGGAACTGCTGATGGGGCACGACTCGGAGGAACCCGACACGGGGGACAAGAACGTCAACGTGGCCCTGGTGCCGCTGGGCACGCCTCTGCTGGCGGGGCCAGGCGCGATCGTGGCCGTGATGATCTCGGTCAACCAGGGGGGCAACACGGTCGCCGGGTGGGTGGCCGTGGTGGCGTCGGTGGTGCTCATGCACGTGGTCATCTGGGCGACCATGCGCTTCTCCGTGGAGCTGTCCCGCTTCCTCGGCCAGGGTGGCGTCATGATCCTCACCAAGATCTCCGGCCTGCTCCTGGCGGCCATCGCCACGCAGATGATCATGAATGCCGTCTTCTCCTTCATCCATGCGGCGCGCGACTCCGGGGTGATCTGAGGAGGGGGATCGGGGGCTGGCTGCCTCGTGGCGTCTGTCGGGGGCCGGTCGTGCGAGGGCGGCTCCGTCCTGTCCGGGCGGGAGTGAGGTCGGACGAAAGAGGGGGCCCGGACAGTGTCCGGGCCCCCTCATACATCCGTCTGCATGTCGCGGTCAGCGTGTCACTCGATCATGCCTGCGACTCCGTCCGACGCCGGTGGGGGAGTGTCACACCCGTGGCGAGGAGGACGGCCCCCAGTGCAGTGAGCGCCCAGAGGTCGCTCGCACCTGTCTTGGCCAGCGCCGTCCCGCGCTTTCCCTGCGCTGCGGGTTTGCCGTCGGTTCCGGGCTTGCCGTCAGTCCCCGGTTCCCCCGGTTCCTCCGGATCCACGGGCTCCACCGGGGTGGTCGTCTCGACCGTGACCGGCACGGAGACGGTGGTGCCCGACGGCTGTGCCACGATGCTCAGGCTTCCCGCCACATCGGCCGAGGCCTGTGCGGCGGTGGTCCCCAGTGACGTTGCCAGGGCCGGGACGACCGCCGAGAACCCTGAGGCTTCAGTCTCGGCGAATGCAGTGCCGACAGTGCCCGCGTCCGTGGGGATCGTCACCGTGATCTCTGCGGTGCCATCCGTGACGGGGAACGTCCCGAGCGCCTCGCCACCGAAACTGACGGTGACCTCCGTGTTGGCAGGTGCCCCGAGAGACGTCAGGTCCAGGGATCCACGCGAGCCTCCCGGGTTCTGCAGCGGCGACGCACCGATCGTGAAGGAGACCTCGTCCCCGGCCTTCACGGTGTCCAGTGCCGGAGCGGCGATGGAACGACGTGAGAAGTCCGGTGACAGCGGGGAGTTCTCTGCGATGTAGGCAATCCATGCGTCACGATCGACGAGGCCTGAGTCGCGGGTGTCCGCGCCGTCCGCGAAGGCACGGAAGTTGTCACCGCCCTGTGCCAGGAAGGAGAAGGTGCCGATGCGGTACTCGCCTGCCGGGTCGTAGGGTGCGCCGTCGATGGTGATCGACGTGATGTGCTGTCCTTGGGCTGCGGCGGCGTCGAACGTGTAGGACACGTTCTTCGACAACCCCAACTGCAGGTAGTCCCTTGAGGGGACGTTTCCCTCGGCGTCGAGCTGCCACTGCTGCTCCAGCAACTCCTTGAACTGTGCGCCTGTCAGCGTCGTGGTCCACAGGTTGTTGACGAAGGGCAGCACAGCATTGGCCTCCGCGTAGGTGATGACGCCGTCATCCCCGTGGTACAGCTCATTGCGCAGCCCACCGGGGTTGACCACTCCGATGGTCGCACCGCCTCGATCAGGGTCCGAGAGAGAGTCAACGAGGGAGTCGGCGACAAGGTTGCCCAGCGTCGACTCCGAGGAGCGGTCATCGCGGGCACCACCCTGGTAGGTGCCGTCCACGAAGCTGCCACCGGAGAACGCGGTCGTGATGTCGGCGGTGACCGAACCGACCTCCACATTGCCCTTCTCTGCGGCGAATGCGAGCGCGGCATCCGTGATGGTCTTGACCTCAGCGACCCTCGGGTAGGTGGCGACGAGCTCCGCGGCCGGGGTGCTGGTCCGCTTGACATTGCGCTGTGAGTGGGAGGTCACGGTGTCCGTGTCGGGATCGTAGGTGAGATCGACGCGACCGATGTTTGCTCCGTAGGAGCCCGTCTGCAGCACGGGACGAGTGCGGTCGGTGCCTGGCACCGGCGCGTCCCACGCATACTCCTTGTGGGTGTGGCCGGTGAAGATGACGTCCACCTCGGGGGCAGTGTCATTGACGATGTCGGCGAAGGCCCCACCCGCAGCGATCTCCTGCTCCAGGGTCGCACCGTCCGGAGTGCCGGAACCCGCGCCCTCGTGGTACTCGGCGACGATGACGTCAGCCTCGCCGTTGTCCGCGTTTCCATCGGTGAGCTGGGCTGCAACACGGTTGACGGCCTCGACCGGATCTCCGAAGTCGAGGGTGGTGATGCCCCCCGGCGTCACCAAGGTGGGTGTCTCCTGCGTGACGACGCCGATGACACCGACCGTGACACCCGCGAACTCGTGGAGTGAGTACTCCTTGAGCGCCGGCATGGTGGTGCCCTTGAGGTAGACATTGGCACCGAGATAGGCGAACTGGGCCTTGTTGTTGCCCTCCTTGCCGTTGATCACGCGGTCGACCAGGTCCTGGTAGCCCGTGTCGAACTCGTGGTTGCCCACTGCGGAGGACTTGAGCTCCAGGGCGTTGAGGACATCGATCGTGGGTTGGTCCTGCGCCACGGAGGAGGCGAACAGCGACGCTCCGATGTTGTCTCCCGCGGAGAGCAACAGGGAATGGCCGCCGGTGGACCTGATGTCCGCGCGCTGCTCCTCCACGGTGCCCGCGAAGGACACCGTGTTGTCGTCGATGCGACCGTGGAAATCGTTGATGTTGAGCAGGCCCAACCTGACAGAACCCGCCGAGAGACCCACGACCACGGGATCATGGTCGGAGGATCGGTAGGCGTCCGGGGCGTAGAAGAGTGTGCCGTGGGCGTTGTACCGGCTGTACTCGAGGGCCACTGACTCGCCGGAGTTGATGTTCCAGATGTCGGCTCCCGTTGCGCGGTTCAGGGCCGCGTCGTTGAGCAGGACGTGGTCCAGCGAGCCGGAGAGGCCGGAGTAGCTGTAGGAGCTGGTGTCCACACCGAAGTACTGCTCGACATCGGTGAAGCCTGCCGAGTACAGGACCTGGAGGGGGTCCTCCTGGCCGTAGGAGTTGAAGTCGCCGACGAGGGCGATCGCGTCGCCCTCGTCAGTGACGGTGGGGAGCCACTTCGTCAATGCGGTGGCCTGGGCGACGCGGGAGGCGTTCGAGGAACCCTGGCCATCACCGGTGTCGGCGTCGCCGGGCAGCGGACCTGCCGAGCCCTTGGACTTGAAGTGGTTGACCACGACCGTGATGTTGCGCCCGCCGTCGGCCGGGGTGAACTTCTGCGCAATGGGTTCACGGGCGTTCACGAATGCTCCACCCGTGCCGCTCTGGTCACCCAGTGCGTGCGCAGCGCCGACGGGTGTGGCCTCGGCGGACTGGTAGATGATCGCGTTGGTGATGACGTCCTGCTGGCTGGTCGGGGGGAGGTCCTTCGAGGAGGGAACGTGGGCCCACTTGTCGCTCCCTGCGGCAGCGTTGAGCGCCGCGACGAGGGTCGCGGTGGCCTCGTCGGGGGTCTCGCCGAGCTTGGCGGAGTTCTCGATCTCCATGAGTCCGATGACGCTGGCATCCAGGGCGTTGATCGCGGCGACGATCTTGTCCTGCTGACGCTTGAGGTCTGCGGCGCTCCACGCTCCGCGCTGATTGCAGCCGGTGTTCACGGTCACGCCATTGCCGGCGCGGTCCTTGTAGGCCACGCAGGAGGAGTTCTCGGTCCCCAGGGTCGTGAAGTAGTTGAGCACATTGAAGGAGGCCACCGAGAGGTCGCCTCCCACGGTCGCGGGAGCTGCGGTGCGGGTGTCTGCGAAGGTCGCAGGTGCTGCGTCCGTGCCTGCCTGGTACCAGGAGGTGGGGTTCAGCTTCCACGTGTTGTTCCGGTAGTCGACGATCAGGGGAGCTGCGAAGGTGGCCGCTGCTCCCACTCGCACGGGGTTCTCCAGTGAGACGTAGGGCGGGGTGAGTCCCGTGTTGGCCGAGTTCAGGAAGTTGGTGGACGCACCGTCATCGAGGACGACGCCACGAGCAGCGTTGCTGGCCTCAATGGCCGTGGCCTCGTCGCTGCCCGGCTTGGCCACGTCAGTGGGTTGCTGCAGGGGAGTGGTGCCGGAGGCGAGACCGACCTCACCGTACTGGTTGGTGGAGTAGGTGTTGGTCACCGTGAAGTCGCCTTGGGGAGCAATGAGCATGGACTCCAGGACCTCGCGCTCGGTGTCCGTGGTCGGCCACGCGGTCTGCAGCGGCTCCACGGTGCCGAGGGACTCCGAGAGCTCGGTGACAGCAGCGGCGTCCGTGGGCGTGATCTGCGTCAGGTCGTAGTACTCACTGACCTTGCCGGAGACCTGCACGGAGTCCCCGATGCTGACCGTGGCGGCAGCGGCGGAGGAGAAGACGAAGATGGCGTCCGAGCTGTCCGGCGTCGTGTCGGGGCCAGGGGTCTGGATGACGAACCCGTTGTAGCCGCCGGTGGGGTAGGCGGCAGTGACGATGCCCCCGGTGGTGACCGTCTTCCCCTTCAGAGGTGACTCTATGCCGTCGCCCTGGATGTCGGCGATGGGAGTGGTCTCCGTGGCCGCTCGGACAGCGGCCACGCCGCTCAGCGTGGAGGGCTCCCCGGACTGGGAAGCTTCCTCCGTCGGCTCGGAGGAAGGGGACTCCGAGGTGGTCGGGTCAGCGACGTCGTCGGACAGGCCTTCGGCACTGTCCTGACCACCCTCGGAGGAGATGACTTCGGGGGAAGACCCTTCTGTGTCCTCCGCCCAGACCGGAGCCACCAGGGCCCCGGACATGAGAATCGGGGGCGCACCCCCGGCCCCGCCCACGAATGGAAGCAGGCGCCAAAAAATAGGCGGTTGTGGGGGGGGGTGGGGTGTTGCAGACGCAAAGGC
>JBQEKJ010000010.1:0-905 GCA_052103835.1 Pauljensenia sp. | reverse complement strand
GGTTGGGGGCCGCCGCGGGCCCGCCCGTCGCGCCCCCCGCCCCCCACGACTCTGGAATGCCTGCGCATCACATGTGCCTTTCGTGCTGGGTGATGGGATGTGCCAGACGCTACGGCGCGGGGATGACCACTTCGTCGCGTCGACATGGAGGCGGTCTAAACGGCCGCTGAACAGGAAGAATACAGTCCGCCGTCAGTGCCGGACCGCTGCAGGGGTTCCGCGTGCCTCCGCCGGTCGCGGACCGCGGACCCTCTCTGGTCTGGTCCGTCAACCGGTCAGACAAGCGTAGTCGCGGAGCAGCGGCTTCCGCAGGCGTTCCGTGTGTCCACTGTGGTGCAGGCCTCCTCCCGAGTGGTCCCATGGAGCGCGGGACGGAGCCGGTGCACTCCAGACAACGCCCCGACGGGCGAACTCGCCATCGTGCGGTGCGCCCGGGAGACGGGGGCCGCCCTCGTCCATGCGCATCTGAATGGACATCCTCTGAACCGACCCGCGAGTCCGCCCGGAGCGCGACCGTGAGCCGGCGGGTCGCGGGCCCCGGGTGAGGGCGTCCGGATGTCGCCGACGAGGGCGGCGCACCCTCCCGCCCAGGAGACAACACACATTTCGGCTGCGGGCGCTCGCGTGCCGTCTGGGGCGTGTTTGTCTGCGTTGATCACAGGGATGATGTCGATGGTGCACCGATCGCGGCGGAGTCAATTCTGCGTTGTGGTCGATCTCGAGTCGCCCCGGGCCAGCTCGGGTCAGACCTGGATGGACCGCTCCAGGGGAACAGGGCAGAGCGTGTACACATCGGGCCTGCGAGATGCGGACCCCTGTGCCCGCACCCCACACCCCGCACCCAAGGGCGGGGGACACCGCGACAGGGAGCGGGAGCCGGGTGCGTGAGGTCCACATCCTCATCG
>JBQEKJ010000009.1:0-21187 GCA_052103835.1 Pauljensenia sp. | reverse complement strand
CCAACCCGGCGCGCCCCCCCCCCCCCCCCTGGGCCGCGCCCGCCCCCCCGCCTCCACCCTCGGTGCGGTTGCTCCCCCCCCCCGCCCCCCCCGGGTTGGCCACGACCCTGGACCGGGCAGCCATGCTCGTCATGGAACTCACCGAGGGACTGGGGGCACAGCTCCCGGAGCTCATGGGCATCGGGGTGGCGCTGCCCGCCCCGGTCGACCCCACTTCCCAGCGCATCGCCGTGCGGGGCCTCATGCGCGACTGGGACGAGGTCGACGTGCGCGACGTGCTCTCCCGGCGCCTGTCCCGCCAGGTCGTCGTCGACAACGACGCCAACGCCGGAGCCGTGGCGGAGGCGCGCTACGGCGAACTGCGCGGCGTGTCCAGCGGCGTCTACGTGCGTGCCTCGTACCAGACGGGCGCTGGCATCATCATGGGCGGCCATCTGTACCGCGGCCCCCAGGGCACCGCCGGGGAGATCGGACACGTCCAGGTCGCCCCCCAGGGTGCCATCTGCCAGTGCGGGGCGCGCGGGTGCCTCAACACCGTGGTCGGGGCCGATGCCCTCATCGACCTGCTCCGGATCTCGCGCGGCCCACTCTCCCTGCGTGACCTGATCGCCCTCGCCAAAGAGGGTGATCCCGGTTGTCGGCAGGTCCTGGCCGATGCCGGGACCACGATCGGCGCCGTGCTGGCCGACATGACGACGTGGAGCGACCTGCAGCGCATCGTCGTCGGAGGGGAGCTGGCGGAAGCCGGTGAGCTCTTCCTCTCGCCCATGCGCGACGCAGTCACCGGCAGGCCCCTCCTCGCCAACACGGAGATCACGCTGGTCCCCTCCAAGTTGGGGGAACGCACGGAGGCACTGGGCGCCCTCGCCCTCGCGATGGATGCCTTCGGCCAGCACTTCATCACCAAGGAGGTCTCATGAACGAGGAGGTCCCACTGCTCGCCCTGGACTCAGTGTCCAAGAGCTTCGGGGGAGTCCAGGCACTGGATGGTGTCAACCTGGTGGTGAGGCGCCACGAGGTGGTGGCCCTGGTCGGTGACAACGCTGCCGGCAAGTCGACCATCGCACGGATGGTGGCCGGCGTCTACGGCCCGACATCGGGGAGGATCCTGCTCGAGGGGGAGCCCGTGGAGATCCCCTCCACCCAGGCCGCCCATCTCCTGGGGATCGCCAATGTCTTCCAGGAGCTCGCCCTGTGCGACAACCTCGACGTCACCGCGAACATCTTCCTGGGACGCGAACTGCGCTCCGGCCGTCTGCTGGACGACGACGAGATGGAGCACCTGTCCCGCGAGTACCTCGACAGGCTCAACAGCCGCATCCCTGACGTCCACACGCCCCTCTACCAGCTCTCCGCGGGGCAACGCCAGTGCGTGGCCATCGCGCGGACCCTGGTCGCGAACCCGCGCCTGGTGGTCCTCGACGAGCCCACCGCATCACTGTCGGTCACACAGACTGCGGAGGTCCTCACCCACATCGAGCGTCTGCGCGACCTGGGCATGGGTGTCATCTTCATCTCCCACAACCTCACGGATGTCCGGGCGGTGGCCGACCGTATCGAGGTGCTGCGCCACGGCCGCAACAACGGCTCCTTCGATGCGCGCGATGCGTCCTACGAGGAGGTCATCGCAGCGATGACGGGGGCGACCCGCCTCCATCGCTGAATGGTCGCGGTGCCCCCGTCCTGGGGCGCCCTGCCGGTCCGTGTCGCCCGGCTGCCCGCGGCCACGGGCCCCGGCAGTCCAGCGACTCACGACCTCCCCGCGCCGCGGCCTGCGAGGGGCTGGTACCCGGCCCCGGCCGCGGACTCACGACCGCTTCACCTCGCCTGGACGCGGGTGTGCCCCCGACCCTTGCGGGTCGGGGGCACACCGTCAGTCGCGAGGTGGGATCACTTCGCGGCGTTGACCAGCTCCATGCGGTGCGTGTCGTCCTTGTAGACCTCCGCGGCGTTGTCCGCCGTGACGATCTGCGGGGTGAGCAGGAAGGACTTGACGGGGTTGCCCTCCATGGACTCGTACTGGGAGTCGTCCAGCTTGGCACCGTCGACCTCGGGGCTGGTGTTGCCCTCGGCCGCCTGGATGGCGAGCTGCACGGCACCCGCGACCAGCGGGCGGGTGTCCTTGAAGATCGTCGAGTACTGCTTGCCCTGGACGACCCAGGTGACGGACTCGTCCTCGGAGTCCTGGCCGGTGACGACCGGGATCGGCTTGCCGGCCTGCTCGACCGCCGTGATGATGGCGCGGCCCAGCGTGTCGTTCGGGGACAGGACGCCGTCGGGAACCTCATCGCCCTGGTAGTTCGAGGTCAGCAGGGCCGACATGCGGTCCTGGGCGTTCTTCGGCAGCCAGCCCTGCGTGGCGACCTGGGTGAAGTCCTTCTGACCCGACTTCACGACCAGGGTGCCGTCATCGATCTTGTCCTGGAGGACGTCCATGGCTCCGTCGAAGAACTTCAGGGAGTTGGAGTCATCCGGGGAACCGGCGAAGAGCTCGATGTCCCACGGGGAGTCCCCCGCCTTGGCCTCGAGGCCCTCCAGCAGCGCCTGGCCCTGCAGCTGGCCGACACCGAAGTTGTCGTAGGCGATGTAGTAGTCGATGTCCGTGGTGTTGGTCAGGAGACGGTCGTAGGCGATGATCGTGATGCCTGCGGCCTTGGCCTGTGCGAGCTGCGTGCCCAGCTGGGAGCCGTCGATCGCGCCGATGATGAGGACCTTCACGCCGTTCTCGATCATGGCGGAGATCTGGTTCTGCTGCTCGGCGACGCCGCCGTTGGCGAACTGGATGGTGCAGTCGATGCTGGCCTCGGCGCAGTTCGACTTGAACATGTCCTCTGCCTCGACCCAGTTCTGCGAGGTCTTCTGCGGCATCGCGATGCCGATGGAGACATCCCCTGTGGCCGCCGCGCCCGACTGGTCCCCGGAGGCGCCCGACTCGGTGTCGGTGCTGCGGCCACCACCACAAGCCGTCATGGTCAGGGCCATCGCCGCCACGGCGGTCAGCGAGGCCATCTTCTTCAGTGTCTTCATGGTTTCCTTCTTCGGGATGGGTGCTTCCTGGGTGCGGTGAACCGCGGCCGGGCATCTGTGTCCGGCACACACCGCGGGTTCTGGACCGGCAGACGGGTGTCTCCCGGGGTGTTGGGGCGAGGAGTCCTGCGCCCGACCGATGTCACTCCTTCTGTGGAGTGTCACCGGGAGTCTGGGTGAACACCGACGGTTCGTCGGCGACCGCCTCCGCGATCGGGGAGTCGGTGTTCGGGGCCGGGGCAGCCGCCTTGCCCGCAGCCAGTGCCTTCTCGGTCTCGAGGATCTGGCGCTGGTTGCGACGGGCGTTCTGGAATGTCCCGATGAGGGAACGCTTGCCCTGACGCTTGGAGTAGACGTCCGCAGCGACCGCGAGCAGCAGGACCAGGCCCTTGATGATCTGGGTCCAGTCGGAGCCCACGCCCATGAGCTGGAGGCCGTTGTTGAGGAAGGCCATGACCAGGGCGCCGACCATGGTGCCACCGATGGTGCCGATACCGCCCCACACCGAGGCGCCACCGATGAAGCAGGCCGCGATCGCGTCGAGCTCCCAGCTGGTGCCGTCGGCAGGGCCGGAGGCCGTGGAGCGCCCGATGAAGACCATCGCGGCCACTGCCGCCAGGACGGAGGAGGTGCACATGACGGCGAAGTTGGTGCGCTCGACACGGATGCCGGTCAGCGCTGCAGCCGCTCGGTTGCCACCGATCGCGTAGACGCTGCGGCCGATGATCGTCCGGTTGGAGATGAAGGAGAAGGCGATCGCCAGCAGGACCACGATGACGCCGGGGATCGGGAAGGACGTGCCCGGGCGGCCGGTGGCGAAGAGCCACATGATCGACACGAGGACGCCACCGACGATCGCCACACGGGCGACGGGGACCCACACCGGCGGGAGCTCGGCGTTGACCTCCGCCTGCTGGCGGCGCTTGCGGAACTCACCCCAGGCCAGAGCGAACACACCGAGAGCGGCGATGACCATGGTGGGCAGGTTGAAGGGCAGCACGTCGGGGGCGACGTCGGGCAGGTAGCCGGCTCCCAGGGTCTGGAAGAACTTCGGGACGGGCACGGTCAGGGAGTGGCCGATGAGCTGGTTGGCACCACGGAAGAGCATCATGCCCGCCAGGGTCGTGATGAATGCCGGGATGCCCCACTTGGCGACCCAGAATCCCTGCCAGGAGCCGACGAGGGCGCCGACCGCGAGCCCGCCGATCATGGCCAGGAACGGGGAGAAACCGAAGTCTGCGCAGAGCTTCGCGACGATGATGCCGACGAATGCCGCCACGGACCCGACCGAGAGGTCGATGTGACCGGCGATGATGACCAGCACCATGCCCATCGCGAGGATGAGGACGTACGCGTTGCCCGAGATCAGGTTCATGAGGTTCTGCGACTGCAGCACCTTGCCGTCCGTCCTCCATTGGAAGAAGACGACGATGGCAATCAGTGCGGCGATCATGCCGAACTGTCGGAAGTCGCCCCCGAAGAGGGCGCGGATGTTCTTTTTCATTTCAGATGGTCCTTGGTTGTCTCTGCCGGGGGTCAGGCTGTCTGCTTCTGCTTCGAAGCGGTCATCAGGCGCATCAGGGTCTCCTGGTCCGCCTGGGCTGTGGGCACCTCGCCGGTGACCTCGCCCTCGAAGATCGTGTAGATCCTGTCGGTGATGCCCAGGAGCTCCGGGAGCTCGGAGGAGATGACGATGACGGCCTTCCCTGTGTCTGCGAGGGCCTGGATGAAGGTGTAGATCTCGAACTTGGCGCCGACGTCGATGCCGCGGGTGGGCTCGTCGAGGATCAGCACCTCGGGATCGGTGAACATCCACTTCGCCAGCACGACCTTCTGCTGGTTGCCGCCCGAGAGCGTGTTCACGCCGGTGGTCACCGTGGCAGCCTTGATGCGCAGGTCCGTACGGTACTTCTCCGCCGCGGCGATGCCCTCGTGGAGGTCCATGACCCCGCGCTGGGTGATCTTCTGCGGTTTCGCGGAGATGATCGACTGGTAGATCTGGTCCATGAGGTTCAGGCCCAGGGTCTTGCGGTCCTCCGGCAGGTAGGCGATGCCCGAGTCGATGGCACGGGGGACGTCATTGGCCGAGATCGGTTGTCCGTCGACCAGCAGCTGCCCGGACTCGAACAGCCCGTAGGAGTGTCCGAAGACGGAACGCGCCAACTCGGTGCGTCCGGCACCCATGAGGCCGGCCAGGCCGACGATCTCGCCGGCACGGACGTTGATGTTGGATCCCTTGCAGACCCATCGGTCCATGTTGATGGGATGGTGGACCCACCAGTCACGGATCTCGAACTTGACCTCACCGATGTGGGGAGTGTGCTCGGGGAAGCGCCGGTCCAGGGGGCGGCCGACCATCAGGCGGATGATCTGGTCCTGGTCGATGGGACCGCTCGCGGCATCCATGTAGCCGACGGTGTGGCCGTCGCGGATGATCGAGACGGAGTCGGAGACGGCGGCGATCTCGTCCAGCTTGTGGGAGATCATGATCATCGTCACGCCACGACCGCGCTGCTTGCGCATGAGGTTGAGCAGGTGGGCGGACTCCTCCTCGTTGAGCGCCGACGTGGGCTCGTCCAGGATCAGGAGGTGGACGTCCTTGGCCAGCGCCTTGGCGATCTCGACCAGCTGCTGCTTGCCGACGCCGATGTCCTTGATGAGGGCATCCGGGCTCTCGTCCAGGCCGACCTCTGCCATGTACTTGAGGGCGCGCTTGCGGGTCTCGTGCCAGTCGATGCCGGTGCCGGTGCGGATCTCATTGCCCAGGAACATGTTCTCCGCGATGGAGAGCGTGGGGATGAGGGCGAGTTCCTGGTGGATGATGACGATCCCGGCCTTCTCCGAGTCGCGGATGCTCGAGAACTTCATCTCCTCACCGTTGTAGTGGATCTCGCCCTCGTAGGTCCCGTAGGGGTGGACACCCGAGAGGACCTTCATGAGCGTGGACTTCCCGGCGCCGTTCTCCCCGCAGATCGCGTGGATCTCACCCGCGCGGACACTGAGGTTCACGTCGTCCAGGGCGATGACGCCCGGGAACACTTTCGTGATGTGGCGCATCTCCAAGATGACGCGCTCGTTGGGTTCTTGTACCACTTGTTCTCCGATGAACGATCTGGCTGTCGTACCGGGTGCCTTTGCCCGCCGACAGGTCGATTCTGCCCGACCAGGAACGATGGTACCCCCCAGATTCACCCTCTGTAACCGAAATGCAATCTTTGACTTCGTTTGTTGAAGTCAAGAATCTGCGGCGCCAGCAGCGTCGCCCTCGTCAATCGCAGTCGCCCACGAAACCTGGCCTGGGAGCATGGGCGGCGCAAGCTCTCCCCTCCGCCTCCGCGGCGAAGTCCGTCCCGAATTCCCCCGAGGTCCGTCCCGTTCCGGGTTCGAAGTCCGTCCTGCGCGCTGTGCCGAGCCCGGTCGGCCGGGCAGCATCCAGCGACGATCTCGCGGCCCGTTCAGGCCCCGTGAACACCCGAAGACACGCTGAGATCGTCGCTCATTGCACGCCGCGGACACCGAGCCCTCCGCCCGGGGCCCCCGGCCCGGCACCCCGCTCGCGGACAGCGAACGGGGCAGATCCCAGCACCTGCCGGAACCTGCCCCGTCACGTCACACCGGTGTCGCCCGGCGAATGACCTCAGCCCACCAGCTCCATGATCAGCTCGCGCACGCGTGCCGCATCGGCCTGGCCGCGAGTCGCCTTCATGACGGCACCCACCAGGGCACCAGCCGCCTGCACCTTGCCACCGCGGATCTTCTCCACGATGTCGGGGTGGGCGTCCAGGGCCTCCTGGACGGCTGTGGTCAGGGCGCCCTCGTCGGAGACGACCTCCAGGCCACGTGCCTCCACGACTGCCTCGGGGTCGCCCTCGCCTGCCAGGACGCCCTCGAGCACCTGCCGGGCGAGCTTGTCGTTGATGCGTCCGGAGTCCACCAGGGCCTGCAGCTGCGCCACCTGGGTGGGGGTCACCGGCAGGTCCTCCAGCGGGGTCTCGGTCTCCTTGGCGCGCCGCGCCAGCTCACCCATCCACCACTTGCGGGCGGTGGCCGGCTGGGCGCCCTCCAGAACGGTCGCCTCGATGAGGTCCACGGCACCGGCATTGATGGCGTCGCGCATCTCCATCTCGGAAAAACCCCACTCCGCCAGCAGACGGCGTCGCTTGGCGCCGGGCAGCTCGGGAAGGGTGGCCCGCAGCTCCTCCACCCATTCGCGCGCGGGCGCGATGGGCAGCAGGTCGGGCTCGGGGAAGTAGCGGTAGTCCTCCGCATCGGACTTGAGGCGGCCCGGGGACGTGGTCCCGTCCTCCTCGTGGTAGTGCCGTGTCTCCTGGACCACCTTGCCGCCGCCGGCGAGGAGCGCCGCCTGGCGCCCGACCTCGAAGCGCACGACGCGCTCGATGCCGCGGAAGGAGTTGACGTTCTTCGTCTCGGAACGCACTCCCAGCGCACTCTCCGGGGTGTCGCGCAGCGAGAGGTTGATGTCGGCGCGGACATTGCCGCGCTCCATGCGCGCCTCGGAGACGTCCAGGGCCCGGAAGATGTCACGCAGGGTGCGCACGTAGGCGCGCGCCACCTCCGCGACCCGCCCACCCGCGCCCTCGATGGGGCGGGTGACGATCTCGACCAGGGGCACACCGGCGCGGTTGTAGTCCACCAGGGAGTGGTCCGCACCCTGGATGTGGCCCTCCTCGCCGCCGATGTGGGTGTTCTTGCCGGCGTCCTCCTCCATGTGCGCGCGCTCGATGTTCACGCGGAAGATCTCGCCGTCGTCCAGCTCCACGTCGACCCAGCCGTCGTGGGCGATCGGCTCGTCGTACTGGGAGGTCTGGAAGGCCTTGGTGAGGTCCGGGTAGAAGTAGTTCTTCCGGGCGAAGCGGCCGTACTCCGCGATCTCGCAGTTCAGGGCCAGACCGATCTTGATCGCGTACTCGATGGCCTTGTGGTTGACCACGGGCAGGGAACCGGGCAGCCCCAGGGAGACGGGTGTGATGTAGGTGTTGGGTGCCCCGCCGAATGCGTTGGGGGCGGCGTCGAACATCTTCGTCTTCGTCCCCAGCTCGACATGCACCTCGATGCCGAGGACGGGATCGAACTCCCGAATGGCCTCGTCGTAGTCCATCAGTTCCGCCATCACTCCGACTCCTCCCACTGCGCAGCCGGGGAGGCCCCGGCGACGTCGTCGCTGAGGTCGGCGACCAGCTGGGCGACCTCGTACATCCTCTGGTCCCCGCGGGCCGGGGCGATCACCTGGAAGCCGACGGGCAGGCCGTCCGCGGCCACGGCGTTGGGCACCGACATGGCGGGCACACCCGCCAGGTTCGCCGGGATGGTCGCCACGTCGTTGAGGTACATGGCCATCGGGTCGGAGATCTTGTCCCCGAACTTGAAGGCCGTGGTCGGCGCGGTCGGCGAGACCAGCACGTCCACCTCGTCGAAGACCCGGTCGAAGTCGCGCTGGATCAGGGTGCGCACCTTCTGGGCCGAACCGTAGTAGGCGTCGTAGTAGCCGGCGCTGAGCACGTGCGTGCCCAGGATGATGCGGCGCTTGACCTCCTCGCCGAATCCGGCCTCACGTGTGGCCGCCATGACGCGGGCCGCAGTGATGTGACCCTCCTCGGGCAGGACCCGGATGCCGTAGCGCATGCCGTCGAAGCGTGCGAGGTTCGAGGAGACCTCGGCCGGCATGATCAGGTAGTAGGCGGCCAGCGCGTACTCGAAGCTCGGGCAGGACACCTCCTGCACCTCCGCCCCGGCTTCGCGCAGCTTGTCGACGGTCGCCTGGAATGCGTCGAGGACCTCGGGCTGGTAGCCCTCCCCCGACAGTTCGCTGACCACGCCGACGCGCAGTCCCTTCACCCCGTCACGGTGGACGGCCTCCACGGCCTCGAGCAGCGGGGGCACCGGCTCCTTCAACGAGGTCGAGTCCGCCGGGTCCCATCCTCCGATGAGCTCCTGGAGGGCGGCGGCGTCAGCCACCGTGCGGGTGACCGGGCCGATCTGGTCCAGGGAGGAGGCCATGGCCACCAGCCCGTAGCGCGAGACCGCGCCGTAGGTGGGCTTCACGCCCACGGTGCCGGTGACGGCGCCCGGCTGGCGGATCGAGCCGCCGGTGTCGGACCCGAGCGCCAGGGGCACCATGAAGGAGGACACGGCTGCGGCCGAACCGCCACCCGATCCACCGGGGATGCGCGAGAGGTCCCACGGGTTGCCGGTGGGGCCGAAGGCCGAGTGCTCGGTGGAGGAACCCATCGCGAACTCGTCCATGTTGGTCTTGCCGACCACGGGCAGGCCCGCAGCCTTGAGCTTGAGCACGACGGTTGCGTCGTAGGGGGGCAGCCAGCCCTCCAGGATCTTCGAGGCACACGTGGTGGGCTTCCCGCGCGTGACCATGTTGTCCTTCAACGCGATCGGGATGCCGGCCAGGCGGTGCAGGTCCGCGCCCTCGGCGCGGCGGGCATCGACCTCGGCGGCCGTGGCCAGGGCGCCCTCGCGGTCGATGAAGAGGAAGGCGTGGACCCGGTCGTTGAGGGCCTCGATGCGGTCGAGGCTCGCGGTGGTCAGCTCCACGGAGGTGAGGTCACCGGACGCGAGGAGGTCGGCCAGTTCCAGGGCCGACTTGCGCAGCAGTTCTCTCATCACGCCTCCTCGTCGTCGAGCATCTGGGGCACCAGGAACATCCCACGCTCGGCCGCGGGGGCCGAAGCGAGGACCTCGTCGCGATCGAGGGTCTGGCCGATGATGTCCTCGCGCCAGACATTGGTGAGATGGATGGGGTGGGAGGTGGCGGGGACATCGGGGGTGTCGACCTCGGACACCTTCGCCACCGAGGTGGCGATGACGTCGAGCTCGCCGGCGATCTTCTCGATCTCCGCCTCCGTCAGGGCGATGTGGGCCAGGCCCGCAACGCGGGCGACCTCGTCAGTACTGATCCGTGACATGCCCTGCAGTTTACCCGCGCATTGGGACCCCGGGTCGCGGCCCGTCACCGACTGGGCGGTGGGTGCCGGGGGCGATGTCCGGCGCGACGGCGGGAGGGCACCGGAGGGCTGACGCGATGCCCTGGCTGGCGCCTCATGGACGAGGGCGGCCCCACACGCCTGCCGGGACCGACGAGCACAGGACTGACCGACACGGGACCAGCACCCGGTCCGGCTGTGACACCGGCCGGGCCCGGCCGCCCCCGTCCCCGCTCGCACCACCCCAGCGCCACCACCCTCGTCCCCACTCGCGGTACCCCGCCACCACCGCCCTCGTCCCCACTCACGCCGCCCCACCCCCGTCTGCGCGGGCAACCGGGGACGACTCACCTGCCCACCTCAGAGCCGCCTTCGTGCACCCCGATGCCACAGGTGACCGTAGGCTGTCCCCATGTCGCGCAGCAGGAGGTGGCGGGTCGACCACCAGACGGGTTGGAAGATCGTGAAGGCTGGTGTCACCGGCCTGGCCGTCGCGCAGGTGGCCGCCCTCGTCACCGTGCACCTCGTGGACCGCGCACGCAAGGCGCGCATCCCCGGTGGGCGCCACGGGTTCCCCGCACTCCCACCCGCGGACACCCCTCTCGACGACAATGTCGTGCGTTCCTACACGGAGGGCCACTCACTCTTCGACGACATGCTGGAGTCCATCGCCCGCGCGCGCCAGCACATCTACTTCGAGACCTTCATCTGGCGGTCCGACACGTACGGGCACCGTTTCAAGGACGCACTCATCGAGGCAGCCCGACGTGGCGTGGACGTCTACATCGTCTACGACGGGTTCGGGGTGCTCAACCAGGACCCGCGCTTCAAGTTCTTCCCCACGCACCCCAACCTGCACGTGCGCCGGTTCCCGGAGATCCGCTCGGGCATGTTCACCATGAACCTGCGCAACACGGGCCGTGACCACCGCAAGATCCTCGTGGTGGACGGCACGGTCGGCTACGTGGGCGGCTACAACATCGGTGACCGTTTCGCCGATGAATGGCGAGACACCCACGTGCGCGTCGAGGGGCCGGCGGTGTGGGAGCTGGAGAACGGCTTCGTCGACTTCTGGAACCACTTCAAGCGACGTGGCCAGCCTGCGCTGCCCGACACGGGCGCGCGCGAGTGGAACGCCGACGTCACCGCTGCCTTCAACCTTCCCTCCCGCCTGCTCTTCCCCGTACGCGGCCTCTACCTGGACGCCATGGAACGCGCCACCCAGCGCGTCCTCATCACGACCGCCTACTTCATCCCCGATCAGGAGGTCCTCCAGGGGCTCATCGATGCTGCCCGACGCGGGGTGCAGGTGAAGGTCCTGATCCCGGAGTATTCCAACCACATCCTGGCTGACTGGGTGGCACGGCCCTACTTCGGGATCCTGCTGCGCAACGGCATCCAGATCTGGCTGTACCGGCACGCCATGGTCCACTCCAAGACCATGACGGTGGACGGCGTGTGGTCCACGGTGGGCACGGCCAACATCGACCGCCTGTCCCTGCAGGGCAACTTCGAGGTCAACATGCAGTTCTTCTCCCACGACTTCGCCGAGCGCATGGAACAGATCTTCGCCAATGACCTCACCACCTCGCGCCAGCTCACCATCGAGGAGTGGCAGGCCCGCGGGCTTCCGACCCGCCTCACCGAGGCGCTGTTGAGTCCCTTCCGCTGGGTCGTCTGAACTCAGGGACTCCTGGACGGCAGCCCGGTGGTCTGCCCACGGTGGCTCGCGACCTCACGCGGCGGAGAGGGACGACGCGCGCCGGCGTACGGCCGTGCACGCCGACGACGTGTGGGTTCGGCTGTCAGCAGCGGTGCAGCCCGGACTTGCCCAGTGCCCGCGTGGATGGGCGTCGGCCCGCGATCTCGTCCCGGTCACTACGTTCTGGCACGGGCTACTGCGTTCCGGCACGGGTTGTTGCCTTTGGGCAAGGGATATATCTCTGACCCGATCGCATTGTCCCGTGCCCAATGTGAACAACCCATACCCAAACGGGACCCATCGGACTCGGAGGCACCGGAGCCCATGGACCTCGGGGCACCGGCGTCCACCGGCTTCGGAGCCACCGGAGTCCGCCAGCGCTCGACGCTGCCCGGCACTGCGGATCCGCGATCGTGAAGTCCTCGCTACGGGCTGCTCCGATGAGTCCCCTTCCCGGACAAGACTCGATCCTCACCAGAGGCGCTTGACGACCAGTGCCATCGATCTTTGTGCAGGAATGCACCCAGTTTCCCCTTGCGGAGGGCTCGTCCAACTACTCCGGAACGCGTGACCTGCACGGACGCCTCTCCTGATCGTTGGTCGGCGGTGAAACTGGGTGCATTCGCGCACACGGAAGGCACCAGAGTGTCCAGCACGATCGGGGAAGTCCCCTCCCGGCACTGCCGGGAGGGGACTTCGGGCAGTGAGAAGGACGGCACATGTGGACAGAGAGCGTCCTCGACGCGCGGTGTCGAACAGAACGCGCTGCCTCCACGGCCAGGCCCGGGACCAGGACGAGGCCCAGGTCCGGGCCCGCCCGAGGATCCCCGTACTCAGGCCCCCGCGTCCGGGCTCCTGCCGCCGGCAGTCCTCACAGCCTTCGGCTTGCCGCCACCATCACCTGTGCTCGTGGCCTCCGGCTTGCCGCTGTCGCCAGCTCTCCGACCATCCTCAGCCTCACCGGCATCCCCAGTCTCGCCGCCGCTCTCAGGCTCGGCCCCCGCCTCCACACCGACAGCGGCCAGGCCGCCATCCAACAGGGCCTGGAAGCGGGACTCGTCGATGACGGGCACCCCCAGGGACTCGGCCCTGGTGGCCTTCGAGCCAGCACCCGGACCGGCCACCACCAGCGACGTCTTCTTCGAGACCGACCCCGATGCCTTCCCGCCGCGCGCGACGATGGCCTCCTTGGCCCCCTCGCGGTCGTAGCCGGGCATGGCACCGGACACCACGATCGTCAGCCCTGCCAGCACGTCGGAGACGGGTGCCTCCACCTCGTCGGCCATGCGCACCCCAGCCGCTGCCCAGCGCTCCACGATCTCGCGGTGCCAGTCGACCTCGAACCACTCCACGACGGCCTCGGCGATCACACCGCCGACGCCCTCCACCTGGGCGAGTTCCTCCACCCCCGCAGCGCGGATGGCATCCATGGAGGGGAAGCGTGCGGCGATTGCGCGCGCCGCGGTGGGGCCGACGTGGCGGATGGACAGCGCCACGAGCACGCGCCACAGTGGCTGGGACTTCGCGTTCTCCATCTGGGTGAGCATCTCGGTGAGGTTCTTGGCGGCGCGGGGCTCACGGGCCACGAAGCGCGGGCCGGACTTGCGCGTCGACTTCACCCACCCCTTGGACCAGAAGTAGCGCACCTGGAGCCAGTCGTCGGTGGTCTCTCCCTTCACCGTCCTTCGCCTCCAGACGAACACGTCGCGCAGGTCCTCGTCACGCAGCTCGAAGAGCGCTCCCTCGGAGTGGAGCACCGCCTGCTGGGGAGTGGGTAGGAGCCCCTCCGCAGCGGCGAGCTGGTCTGCGTGGGGCAGGTCCTCGGCATCGTCGAGGTGCAGGACCTCGCCGTTCTCCAGGGTCACCGTGTTCCCACTCACCAGCGCCGCTGCCACCGCGTCGCGATCGGCCTCGGGTTGGGTCAACGCCAGGGCGGCCTCGTCTCCGAGGCCCTCGATGTCCAGGGCACCACGGGAACCGACGTGTGAGACCCGCTCGGTGAGCTGGGCGGGGCAGTGTGCCGTGTTGGGACAGCGAAGGTCGACATCACCCTCCTTCTCCGGGGCCAGGAGCGCACCGCAAGAGGGGCAGTGGGTGGGCATGACGAACTCACGCTCGGAGCCGTCGCGGGCGGACTCCACGGGGGCGACGATCTCGGGGATGACGTCGCCTGCCTTGCGCAGTACCACCATGTCGCCGATGCGCACGCCCTTGCGCGCGACCTCCTGGGCATTGTGCAGCGTGGCCCGCTGGACGTGGGAGCCGGAGACCAGGACCTTCTCCATCACCCCGTAGGGTGTCACCCGCCCGGTGCGCCCCACCTGGACGCGGATGTCGAGGAGACGGGTGTTGACCTCCTGGGGTGGGTACTTGAAGGCTGACGCCCACCGCGGTGCGCGCGAGGTCGCACCCAATGAGCGCTGGATGTCGAGGTCGTCGACCTTGACCACGACCCCGTCGATCTCGTGGACCAGTTCGTCGCGGTGCTCACCCAGCCAGGTGATGCGTTCGACGATCTCCTCGTGGGAGTGCACGAGGCGGGTGTAGGGCGAGGTCGGAAGGCCCCACTCCCCCAGTTTCAGGTACCACCCGTGCTGCGTGGTGGGCAGGCCGGTGGTGGGGCCGACGATGTCGACTCCGCCGTCAAGACTGGCGTCCGGGTCGGCCGTGACGGTGGGATCCTGGGCGACGGCAGCAGGACCGGCCGCCTCCACGAACCCCACACCGTGGGCGATCATCGACAGCGGACGCGAGGCGGTCACCGCGGGATCCTTCTGCCGCAGCGAACCGGCCGCAGCATTGCGGGGGTTCACGAAAGGTGCCTGACCTGCGGCGACACGGGCCTCGTTGAGCCCCGGGAAGTCTGCGAGCGGGAAGAACACCTCTCCTCGGACCTCCATGCGGTGGGGGTGTCCGCTCCCCTCCAGCTGCTGTGGGATCGCCTTGATCGTGCGGACATTCGCGGTGACGTCCTCGCCCACCCGCCCGTCGCCTCGTGTCGCCGCCTGTTGCAGGCGCCCGTCCACGTAGAGCAGGTCGACTGCCAACCCGTCGATCTTCGCCTCACAGGTCATGGCGAGGTTCGGGTGACCCGTGTCGGCGTGGACCCGGTCCTCCCAGGCCTTGAGCTCCTCGACGGAGAACACATCGTCCAGGGAGAGCATCTGCTGCAGGTGGGTCACGGGCGCGAAGGTGCCGGTCGGCTCGCCCCCCACGGTGGCTGTCGGCGAGTCCGATCCCGCCAGCTGCGGGTACCGGGACTCCAGGTCCTGGAGCTCTCGGAAGACCTCGTCGTACTGGGCGTCCGAGAGGGTGGGCGCATCAGCCTGGTAGTAGGCATCCCGCGCCTGCTCCACCTCGTCGGCCAACTGCTGCCACCGCTCACGGGCCTCCTGGGGGACGCCGACATCTCCACTGCTGCGCGGGACGTGGTGGCTGCCGCCGTCCTTCGAGGTCGGGGTGGAGGTCGAGGTCGAAGTCGAATCCATGGCGGCATTCTCCCATCGACCACCCGCATCAGCTGGAGGGAGCACTGGTGCGTGCGCCCGGGGTCCACCCGCGGCCCACCCGGACAGGATGTGTGTCCACAGGCGGGCCCACCTCTCCCGCTGCGTCCACAGCGGCGACCACCTCCGGGTGACCCCGGCGCGTGGAGGGTCCACCCTCGACCACGACCACGAGCGCGACGCCTGGCCGCCCTCGTCGATGAGCAGGAGGTGCCACGTGAGCGGAGCAGACGTCGCGGGGAGCCAACCACCGTGGCATGGCACGCCGCGCGCACACACCGCCGAGTTCCCGGCCGCGCCCCGCCCGAGCGACCCACCCCGCTCTGCCCGCGAGGCACTGCGCTGCGAGGTCCACCTGGCCTGCATCGCCGGGCCGGACATCGGCGCTGTCCTCCCCCTCACGGAGCAGGTCGTCCTGGGCCGGCAGGGCGACGTGCAGCTCTCCACCGCCTCGGCCTCGCGCCGCCATGCACGGGTGGTACCGCTGCCGCCCCGACATGCACGGGGGCGGCACGGGGAGGGCCTGCGCGGAGGGGATACGCGTGGGTGGGGTCGGCGCGGACGAGGGCGACGCCGAGCAGTGGCTCGGGTGGAGGACCTCGGCTCCGCGAACGGCACCACCGTGGAGCACCCCGGACTGCTGCGCCGTGGCGTCGTCGTGCGCCCCGCGCCGGCCCCTGCCGAGCCACTGTCCGGGCCCCCTCCTGCACCCGTGGGGTCCACGCCGACCCCCCTCCCCGCATCATCCGCAGGGTCCACGACGACAGGGCCCGGACGCGGTGCCCAGTCCCGACACGAGTGCCTCCGCGTGGGCTCCCGTCTACGGATCGGGGAAGACGTCTTCGAGGTCCGCGAGCGCCCGGAGGCCCTCACCTGGCCCGGACCCCCCACCTCCCGGCGGGTGTCACCCATGGGGCTGGCGCCTGTGACGATGCTGGTCGCGTTCCTCCTGTGGCGATTGTGGGTGATGGGAGGCGCACACACGACACTGCTGCTCGCGGGGCCGATGGCAGCCGCAGTCCTGGTCGTCCTCGGTGTGGGCCGCTCCCGCCGGTCCAGGAGGTGGGCCCGGTGGGACGGCGCCCACCTCGCACTGGTCCTCGCATCCATGGAGGCGACGGGACCACGCGCACCGGGGTGGGATGTCGGGTCTGCCTCCCGCCTGCTGGCATCGCACCAGCCCGGCCCCCGGGTGGCCTGGTTGTGGCCCGGACGGACCGGGACTCATGGCGCACTACCTGCCGACCTGGTCCCCGACGACGGGGGCGGAGGCGTGGGTGGGAGCGGGTTCGGCTCGGTGGTCCCCGGCGGCCCCGGCACGGGGAACGCTGGACGGGCGGCGCGCCCACCACGAACAGGCCCAGCGCGGGGGGCCACCAAGGAAGTCGGCCCAGGGGTGGGCCCTGGAGGCGGCCCTGGAGGCGGGGCAGGCGACGGTGCCTCCCCTGACACCCTCCGGCGAGTCGGCATGGTCGGGCCCCGCGCCCTGGAGGCCGCACTGTGGTGGTGCGCGCAGGTGGCAGCCCGCACCGGGGGCGCCGTCGTCCAGGTGCCCCCGGATGGAACCGTCGGGCAGATGCGGGCGGTCGGGGGCGGAGCGGTGCCGGCGGATGCGCAGGGCGGAGAAGTGGAGGACCTGTTCGTGCTCGGTGACGGGCGCACACCCGTCCACGTCGTGGACTCGGACCACTGCCCGCACTGCGAACAGGACGGGGGAAGTCACTCGGGGGCGTCGGCCGGCGCCCACTCACCCCTCCCGGGCCACGACATGGAGGCCGCGCACCCGCCCACAGGCACGGGCACAGGCACGGGCACGGACCGGGCCGCGCCGGTGGCACTCCACGTCGGCATCGCGGAGTCCTACCGCGGCCTCCCGACGTGGTGCGACCGAGTGGTCGAGGACCCCGGACCTCCCATCTCACCACTGTGGTGGCGTCAGGTCGCGCGCGCCTGTGCCACAGATCCGAGCGCGGAGGGCAACCAGGAGGGTCTGCCCTCGCGCGTCCTGCTCGCAGAACTCACGGACCTGCTCACGGACCCCCTTCTCCCGCAAGCCGGCGAGGCCGACGGGGGTGGTCCGCACGCGTCGACGTCGGGCCCCGACGAGGACGGTCCCACGGGCCTGCCCGCGCTCATCGGGATGGGCGAGGGCGGTCCGGTCACCATCGACCTGGTCCGGGACGGACCCCATGCGCTGCTGGCGGGGACGACCGGGTCGGGGAAGTCCGAGGCCCTGGCGACGTGGCTTCTCTCCCTCACCGGTCACCACTCCCCCGACCGGCTCCGACTGGTCCTCATCGACTACAAGGGAGGCGCCGCGCTGCGCCCGTTCGCCACGCTGCCCCACACCGAGGAGGTCCTCACCGATCTGGATCCCTCGGCGACGGACCGAGCGCTGACAGGCCTGGGCGCTCTGCTGGTGCGCCGCGAACGCGAAATGGCCGACGTCGGTGTCCCCGACCTGGCGCGCTGGGAGCTGGCGCATGCGCAGGGTCGGGCGCCGACACCGCCGCCCCGCGTGCTGGTCGTCGTCGACGAGTTCCGCATCCTCGCCGATTCCCACCCCTCCACCCTGGAGGCGCTGGTCAGGCTCGCGGCCCAGGGTCGTTCCCTCGGGCTGCACCTCATCGCCGCCACGCAGCGGCCAGCGGGGGCACTCACCCCGGCCATGCGCGCCAACGTCGAGATCCGCCTGGCCCTCAGATGTGCGGAGGAGGTGGACTCCCTCGATGTGCTCGGCTCCGCACTCGCCGCTCGTCTGCCGCGTCTGCCCGGTCGGGCGGTGCTGCGCGGGGGCGGGATCCTCCAGATCGCCTGGGTCCCTGACATCGACCGGGAGGTGGCCGAGGTCGCGCACCGCTGGGCACGCCGTCCCGCCGACGACGATCCTCCCGGCACTTCCTGCGCCCACGGGACTGCCGGAGATGACACCCGTGCCCACGCCGCCTGCGCGGATGCCGGTCCCGTCGACCGCACAGGTGCCACCTCCTTCCCCACCCCTGGCCCGGGCAGGGACATGCTCGGTTCCCGGGCACGGCTGTGGGCTCCCGACCTGCCCGGACATTGCTCGTGGGTGGACGTTCCCGGCATGCAGCTGCCCGTATCGGGCTCCGGCGACGCGACCACCCTCCCTCCCCCACTCCCCGTGGCACTCGCCGACCGCATCTCGGGCACCTCGCAGGGCCCCCTGTTGTGGCGTTCCGGCGGCGTCAGTGTGGAGGGACCTGCCCATCGGACGACCGAGCTGGAGACCGTTGCCCTGGCACTCGGTACCCGTATCGCCGCCGGACGCGGGCTGCCACTCCACGTCTGCTCGGGAGCGCCCACCCGGCCGCCCGGCTGCGCAACATGGATCCGCCCCGACGATCCCGGTCCCGTCGCCATGCTGCTGGAGGGGGTCCTCCAGCACGGCCCGGCGGTGCTCGTCACCACCGACATCCAGACCATGAACGAGGGGATCGACCTCTGCCTCGGACCGGGCCAGGGCAGGGCCTGGTGGGGCCGGATCCTCTCGTGCGCCGACCGGGCCGGTGTTGTCCTCATCGTCGCCCGGACGAACGATGCGGCAGGCGCAGTCGGGGGAGGCACTCCCCACCTGCCCCACCGCCTCATCCACGTGGGCAACAGCGAGGAGGCCCTGCGCTCGGGCCTGCCCTCCAGTGTGCCGACCTCCCTGCTCCCCGGTCGCGTGCTCGTCCGGGGCTTCGACGAGGACGCCTCCGGGAACCTCCGCTGCCAGGTCCCACTCGAGCCCTACCCGACAGTGGCCACGCCGCTCGCACCCACGCCTGCGCATGCAGCGCCACCGTGGTGCGTACGCAGTGAGCCCGGTGGCGACGAGCCCCTTCCCGACTGGGCACTGGGGTGGGCCGGGCCCGAGCTGCTTCCCCTGAAGGTCCCGGGGGACCTCGACTGGGTGGTGGTCGCGGCAGACCCCGGCCCCGCCCTCGCACGCCTGGCAGCCCTGCGTGGGCGTGGCGAGGACTCCGCGCCGCCGACACCCGATGCGGTGCATGTCCCGCGGGCCACCGCTCGACCACAGGTGGCCCCCACCCATGGGGTCACCGTCGTGCACCCGGACCAGTGGCCGACGCTGCACGCACTGGGTTCTCGTCCGCTCATCGCCCTCGATCCGGGCGCGGAGCTCGTGCGCATGCTCGCCGCCTCGCTCCGGGGCGTCCCACCCTCCCTGCGGGCGATGGAATGGGGTCCGCGCTGCGGCGTCCTGGCCCACGCCGGGAAGCTGACCCGCCTCGTACTCCCGCCCCGCTGACGAGGGCGGGGTCCGGGTCCCCGATGGCAGTCCACCCCCGTGTGGGCTGGGAGGACGAGCGAGCCGGGCAGCACCGGGAGGCAGCATCAACTCTCGGTCATGTGCGAGCCATGGGACAGTCTCGGATGAGCATGAGCTCCGTCCACGAGGTCAACTGATCGGTCGAAATGACAGCGACGTGATGCTTTGCACACGGCAATCGGGAATCATGTGGCCATCGACTCTTGCCGCCCCTCAGGTCTTGACCCAAACTGGACAACGTTGTTCGTCGAGTTGCTGACGTGTTGGGAGTTGTTCACCTCCCCTCACCACTGAATGGAGACTGTGGAATGGATTGGCGGAGCAAGGCAGCCTGTTTGAGCGTCGACCCTGAGCTCTTCTTCCCGATCGGAAACACCGGTCCGGCCATCGCCCAGGCAGCTGAGGCCAAGGCCGTGTGCCACGCCTGCTCCGTACAGACGGTCTGCCTGCAGTGGGCCATCGACAACAACCAGGACTCCGGTGTCTGGGGCGCCATGAGCGAGGAGGAGCGCCGCTCCCTCAAGCGCCGCGCCGCTCGCGCGCGTCGCGCTTCCTGAACACCGTCCACCTCCGGACTCGACGTGGGGCCCGCACCGATCGGTGCGGGCCCCACGTGTGTGCAGGGGAGAACCGGCGAGGTCGGGAGACAGCGGGAGTCGTGTTCCCACGGCCCACTGTCCGCCACCGCGTCCTGTCCCATGTCGCGCCCAATCCAGTGGATGGGGGAAGAGGGACCCGGGCCGATACGGGCATGCCCTCATGCGTCGGATTCGGCATCAGAGTCAGCGATGGGACCCTCGCCTGTGCCTGTGCCTGTGCCTGTGCCTGTGCCTGTGCCGACGATCTCACCGTTGCGCGGTAGGTTTCCTCTGAAGGTGATGCGCACAGCTTGGGCGTGCTCGACACCCGCTCTGTCGATCGCCTGGAGGTGCAGATGCGGTTCCGTGCTGTTGCCGGAGTTCCCGCAGCGAGCAAGCATGTCACCCACCTCCACCCGCTGTCGCGGTACAACCGATGCGCTCCCCTGCTGGAGATGACACAGGGCAACCACGACACCCTGACTCAGGATGAACACGTGGTTCCCTGCGAGCGCCCTCCATCCCGCATCCACCCGGCGCCGTTGGGTGAGCGCATACCTGATCGAGGGAAGACCTCGATGGGCCACGTGGTCGGGCTCATCGTCATGAACTCCGATGACGAGCCCCTCGACAGGGGCCAGGACCGGGCGACCGAAGCCGGGGAAGGCCTCCACCCGCTCCGAGCGCAGAAGTGACATGAGTCCGAGGGGAGCCGTGCGTCCGCCCTCGTCTACGGGGACGAAATCGATGGAGAAGGACGTGGCGAACCGGAACGTGCCATGACTGGGCACGCGGTTGGCGGGACTGTTCTGGACGAGCCACGGCCCGGTGAAGGGGTACTCCAGATCAACGGATGCTGTCATCGCTTCCTCTCCGGGACGGGACGGCACGGGTCAGGACGGGAAGGCTTGGGCGGAACGAGAAGGCCGGGGCAGAACGAGAAGGCTTGGGCGGAACGGGAAGGCTGGGGCAGAACGAGAAGGCTTGGGCGGAACGGGACGAAGCGACTCTGGCAAGCGGCACCGCGGAGACCCCCACCCAACCCTCGAAGCACGCCTCTCCGAACCGTCGAAGCACGCCCCACCCAACCCTCGGAGCGTGCTTGCAGCACGCCCGACGCACTC
>JBQEKJ010000008.1:0-21798 GCA_052103835.1 Pauljensenia sp. | reverse complement strand
GTAGCCCAGATGGTCCAACAACAACGCCACCGACGCGATGGTCGCCGTGGGATCTGCCTTCCCCTGACCAGCGATGTCCGGGGCGGAGCCGTGCACGGGTTCGAACATCGAGGGGAAAGCACCCTCAGGGTTGATGTTGCCCGAGGCGGCCAACCCGATACCACCGGTCACCGCACCCGCCTCATCGGTGAGGATGTCCCCGAAGAGATTGTCGGTGACAATCACATCGAAGCGGCCCGGATCCGTCACCAAGAAGATCGTCGCCGCATCGACGTGCAAGTAATCGTGGGACACATCAGGGAACTCCTCCCCCACCCGCGCCACCATGCGCCCCCACAGGCCCCCCGCATTGACCAGCACATTGTGCTTGTGCACCAAGGTCAGGTGCCTCGCCGGACGCGAGGCAGCCTTCTCAAAGGCGTAGCGCACCACACGCTCCACACCAAAAGCCGTGTTCACACTCACCTCCGTGGCCACCTCATGAGGCGTGTCCCTACGAATCACCCCACCATTGCCGACATAGAGACCCTCAGTCCCCTCCCGCACCACCACGAAATCAATCTCCCCAGGATCCACCAACGGGGTCGGCACCCCCGGATACAGGACGCTCGGACGCAGGTTCACGTACTGGTCCAACCCGAAACGCAGCTTGAGCAGCAACCCGCGCTCCAGGATGCCCGAGGGCACCGACGGATCCCCCACAGCCCCCAGCAGGATCGCGTCATTGGTCTTGATGGACTCCAAATCCTCCTCCGTGAGGACCTCACCGGTACGATGCCACCGAGCAGCCCCCAGGTCGAAGAGGTTGCGCTGAACCCCCACCCCGGATCCCGCCAGCACCGCATCCAAGACCTTGAGACCCTCAGGCACCACTTCCTGCCCAATGCCATCTCCAGGAATCACCGCAAGGTCAATGGCCATCTGTCTTCCTCCCAGCATTCGTCCCCTGTCACAGCACACGTCGTGGCTGTGTATCCACTCCTGTGGTACGCCGACCGCTGTGCATCTGTGGTGCAGCGCTGGGGTGCGGCGCGCCGGGGCTCACCCCGACCTGAGAGGTGCGAGCCCCGGAGCGCTTCTCCCATCCCCTCATTCATCCCTTGTCCGCCCCGGCAAGCATCCCCTTCATGAAGTACCGCTGGAGGAAGAGGTAGGCGATGACGACAGGCAGGACGCCGAGCAACGAGCTCGCCACCGCCGCATTCACCTGTGATCCCTGTTCCCCGAAGAAGGAGGCGATTGACGGTGCCAGCGTCTGCATCTTGTTCCCGCTCATGATGTAGGCACTGAGTGCGAACTCGTTCCACACATAGACAGCGGTGAGGATGATCACCGTTGCCGTCACGGGCTTGAGCAGTGGGATCACGATCCGGAAGAAGATCTGGAGCGTGTTGGCTCCGTCCACCCGTCCGGCCTCCTCCAACGTGATCGGAACCGCCCTGAGGAACTGTGTGTAGAGGAAGATCGCGCGAGGGAGCTCCAGACACACCAAGGGGAGTATCAGTCCCGCGTAGGTGTTCAGGAGGTTCATCTGGTTGAGCATCGAGTACAGAGGAACCAGGATGCTCAACGGTGGAATCATCATGATCGTGAGGATGACGACTTCAATGGCCCTGTTGAACCCCGTGCGCCGTCGCGCCAGCGGATAGGCCGCCAGGGCGGCGATCACGCAGGTCAAGACCGTGGCGACAATGGTGACAATGGCGGAGTTGGACATCGCCCGAAGGACTCCGCCCTCTTCGACTGCCATCTTGAAGTTGTCCGCCGTGGCACCTGAGAACGGGAACAACCAGACCGAGGAAAGGTCCGTCTGCTTCTTGAATGCCGTGGTCAGCGCCAGGTAGAACGGCACCAACTGCACCACGCAGAAGAGGGCCAGAACAGCCCCGATTCCGAGCTTCTTGCCGTTCATGGATCAGTTCTCCTGGTTCTTCCGCAGTCGATCGAACCACGTGTTGAGGACGACGGTGAAGGCGGCGATCACCAGGAAGAGAATGATGCCCTGGGCGGCTGCGTAGCCTGCCGACTGGTCCTCGAAGTACGTGCGTGCGATCAATGTGGACACGGAGTTCGTGGAGTATCCGGGCCCGCCTCCGGTGAGGACCTGGACGATGTCATACAGCTTGAGGCCACCGATCAGGTTGAGGACGCAGCTGGAGGCGAAGGCCGGCAGCAACAACGGCACGGTGATCCTCCTGAACCGTGAGAGTCCCACTGCTCCGTCCAGTGCCGCGGCTTCCTTGACCTCCTCCGGAATCGACTGGAGCCCGGAGAGGTAGATCAACATCGAGACACCCATGAACTGCAGGGAGTTGATCATCACCATGACGCCGATCGCGAAGCCTGCATCGCTGAGCCATGAGACCGGGGGGACCCCGAAGAGCGCGAGGATGTCATTCAGAGCACCTTGGTGGTAGCGGAACACCAGGTAGTACATCGTGCCCATCACGACCTGGGAGACGAGGACAGGCAGGTAGACGATCGCCCTGTAGACGCTCCTCCCCCGGATCTTGCGGTCGAGGAGCACCGCCAGACCAAGACCGAAGACCTGTTGGATGAGCGTGGAACCGATGCCGTAGACGAAGGTGTTCCTCAGCGCCACACCGAAGTTCGCGTCCTTGAAGATCCTCAGGAAGTTGTCGCCCCCGACGAAGTCCCTCGTCGGTGAGTACCCGTTCCAGTTCGTCATTGACAAGAACACGCCGTTCACGAACGGATAGACCATGAAGACGCCGAACAGGACCAGGGCGGGAAGGTACATCAGGTTGATGGAGCGATCCCGCCAGAACCTCCCCTTCCCGCGCCGACTGACGGTCACCCCGTCAAGTGTTGTCGCACTCATTGTGTGCCACACCCCTTTCACTGTCGTTCCTGACCAGCTGCCGGCGTTGAGTCCGTCGGTCGGCGCAGGTCCGGAGGCCGCTCACTCCGCCTTGCCGCCGAGCGTCATGTACTGGTCCTTCAGGTCGCTCGTTGCCTGTGCCGTGTCGGCCTGCCCTGTGATCACGGAGTCGGTGGTCGTGATCAGCGTCGCCCAGATCCCGTTGGGCAGGTAGACGCGGTCGAAGAAGGGCTCGGTGACCAGATCTCCCGGCTTGACCCACTTGTCATAGCTGGACTGCAACGTCCCGAGGTTGGGTGTGGCATTGGTCAGTCCGGAGTAGGAGCCGATGGCCTCAGCCATCGCACTGGCGTTCTGGGGCTGGGCAAGGAAGTCGAGGAACTTCAGTGCAGCTTCCTTGTTCGGGGAGTCCTTGGCGACACCGTATGCGTTGACCCCTTCGCCGCCCACGAGGTAGGGATCCGTGATGCCGGAGGGGATCGGGATGAACCCGACGTTCGCATCGGGGCTGAAGCTCAGCGACGTCGCAAGCAGCGTCGGCTGGGCGAATGCGAACGCCGCCTGGCCCTGACCGATCTGGCTGGCCATGTCGTCCGCGGTCGCGGATGCGTAGTCAGGGTTGAAGTACCCGGCGTCGGACCATTCCTTGGCCAGGTCGAGCACCCGCGTCTGCCAGGCCTCCGAGAGGAACTCACCGGTCTTGAAGGACTGGCGTTCCTCCTGTGAGAACGCTCCGGAGGCGATGAAGTCCGCGAGGTTTCCCGGCGCACTGATCTTCCCCGAGCACGTGATCGGTGTCTTGCCCGCTGCCTTGACCTTTGCCAGAGCATCCGTGAACGCGTCCCACGTGGTGAGGGAGTCGGGATCGACCCCGGCCTCTTCCAGCACATCGAAGTTCACACTGATCCCGGTCACCGTGTATTCGAGCGGGAGCGCATAGACGTTCCCGTCGGTGTCCTTCATGGCCGTGTCCAGCCCGGTGTCCATGTACTGCATCCACGGTTGGTCATTGAGCGCCTCCAGATAGGGGGAGTAGCGCTGCACGGACCAGCCATGGGTCGAGAACACGTCCGGAAGATTGCTGGATGCCATCCGCACCGTCATTTCCTTCTGGAAGACATCTGCGGAGTCGATCGTGAACTCGACCTCCGTCCCGGTCTCCTGCTCGAACTTGTCGACCAGAGACTTCATCTCCGTGTAGGCAGGGCTTCCGGTCGTCATGTTCAGGTAGACGTCGAGCCTGCCGCCGTCTCCCCCCGCTCCGCCAGATGCTCCGCTCTCGGAGCCACCGGAGCATGCGCCCAGCACCAACCCGGTGGCCATCAGCATCAGGGCGCCTGTGGCAACTGTCCTTCTCATCATCGCTTCCTCTCAGAGTGTGCCGGTGTGTGGAGCGCGTCCTCGTCGTCGAGGACTGGTGACGTCCACACACTGTGTGTCTGTGTCAGCCCTCTTCCTGCCCGTCCACCGCGGTGGCGGAGAAGAGGAGGACCTGATCTGTGAACAGCTTGGGTGTGTGCAGCCCGAACTGGTCGAGCATCCTGCCCGTCATGACGACCCCTTCGAAGCTCTGGCCGAACCACGGTGGAGCAAAGAGCCCTTCTGGTGGCTCCGCAACCACCACGGGCCTGACCCTGTACATCGTGTCGGGATCCAGGCCCGGGAGTCGGAACCGACCTCGTGGGGAGATCGCCGAGCGGTGACGGGTGGTCAGTTCATAGAGTGCCTCGCGTCGGTCGCGGTCAATGACCCCCTGGATCCACAGTGAGTCCTCTGCGGAATCACCTCGGACCAACCGCCCTGTGAACAGGAGATCTCGCTTCGACTTGTAGAAGCTGATCCATTCGGACAGTTCAGCTCGTTCCGCGGGAGTGGCTGTGGACACGTCCCATTCGATTCCGAAGTGTCCCCACAGCGCTGTCCCTGCGCGGAAGGAGAGCGCGCTGACCCGTCCAGTGGTCCTCGACTTGGGTGAGGCCACATGGTTCCCGAGCATCTCCAGCGGAATGAGCTGCTCGGTCCATCTCATGATGGACTGCCGCTCCAGGGGGTCGATGCAGTCCGAGGGCCAGAACCGCACCGCGTGCTGCGCCATCTCCAGATCGATCCGAGCACCGCCGGAGGAGCAGCTCTCGATCTCGAGCCCCGGGTGGTCCTCGGTCAGGGAGTCCATGAGTCTGTACGAGGCGAGCGTCTGCTCGTGGACGCATGCGCGTCCCCCCGCCAGCTGGTTCCCCGGTTCGAGGAGATCACGGTTGTGGTCCCATTTGATGTAGTCGATCCTGTACTCCCTCACGAGTTCGGACATCCGCGAGCGGACGTACTCGTAGGCCTCGGGGATTGCCAGGTTGAGGACCTGCTGGTGACGCCATTCCACGGGCCATTCCTCAGAGGTCGCCATCACCCATTCGGGATGTGCCCGGGCCAGGTCCGAGTCCGGGTTCACCATCTCGGGTTCGAACCAGAGGCCGAACTCCATCCCCAGTTCGTGCACCCGGCTGGACAGCGGGAGGAGGCCGTTGGGCCAGTGGTCCTCATCGGGGTACCAGTCCCCCAGTCCTGCGGTCGGATCGTGGCGGCCACGGAACCAGCCGTCGTCGAGAACGAATCTCTCCACCCCGATCCCAGCGGCACTCTCCGCCAACTCGACCAGATGTCGCAGGTCGTGGTCGAAGTAGACCGCCTCCCACACGTTGAGGGTGACCGGTCGATTCGTGTCCGGGTGTCCGGGGCGCGAGCGCAACCATGAGTGGACACGATCGGCAGCCTCGTCGAGTCCCTCCGCCTGGCAGAAGTAGACCCAGGGGGTGGAATAGGCCTCACCGGTGGCGAGCGTCATCTCACCGGGCAGCAGGAGCTCCCCCCCTCCGATGAGCTGCCTGCCGTCGGGGCATTTCTCGGCCCACACCCGCAGATTGCCGGAGAAGGCCGAATGGATGCCCCACACCTGGCCATGCCTGAACCCGAAGCCCTGTTCGCCGGTGAACATCATCATGGGGGCATCGAAGCCGGTGCGTCCCCTCCGCTGCTCATGCAGGCGACATCCGAGCTCGAAGGGCACCCTGATGGGTGCGCGCTCCCTGCCCCAGCGTCCGGAGAAGTCCAGGATCTCCTTCGCCTCCAGGGGGAGAGGCAGCGCAACGGAGAGTTCCTCCAGGTGGTAGTCCTCGCTCGCCTCGTTGAGCAGGCGGGCCCGTATCCTCACCATGCCCTCCTGCATGAGGTGAACCTCGGTGAGGACGCTGAGTCCGTCCCTGGCGTCCTCCAGACGGATCCGCCAGACTCCTGGTCCCGTCGTGGCCACACCATCCAGGTCCACGACCATCTCGGAGCACTCCAGCTGGACGTCCTGGGGAGTCAGGCGCGGACTCCAGGCGCGGCCGGCTCCCCGATGCCCGACCAGTCCGGGCCGACCGTTCCAGCCTGTGCGGTTCTCAGGGATCACAGGCACCCTCACCGGAACCCCCGGTGCGTTGCCACTCAATGCCTCCACGTGGGCCGTTGCCAGGTTCTTGAGGAGTTCACCCGGGAGCTCACCCAGATCCGGACCCCAGTAGAGGACCTGAGGTGCCACATCTGGGTCGATCGCCATCACCAGGGAGGTTCCCCCCGCCCTCCCGTGCACCATGGTCACGTCAGAATGCATCATCGCCCCATTTCCTGTTGCAGGTGTCATGTGGTGGAAGCAGCGGTGCTGCCACCGGGGAGTGCAGGACATCTTTGCCCCATCTCCAGCCGACTCCCAGAGGCCGGTGACCAATAATCTACTGCAATAGATCTGTCCGCACACGTCTATGACGTATAACGATTTGATGTCGTCCCTCGATGCTCTTCTCGTGTAGACTCCAGTGACAGCCACGGGCCGGGCTTCACTTGTCAGACCGCCCACACAGCCCGTCGACCGGGAGAGGAAGGACGGCACCATGACCCGGTTCGAGGTCCTCCCACGTCCCACCGTGACGCTTCCCGGGACCTGTCACCCACGGTGGATCCCTGGAGGTCCCCCGCGGGGTGGGGCCCAGGGGACTCCCGGATCCCGGGACTCGCGGCCCGCCCGGGTTGGCCGTGCGACGTGGACGACACACGCTCCGGTGACGGAGAAGGCTTCGTCGCCATCCACACCGTGTTAGCGTTCCCGTGATGGACCCCGTCCCCACAGACCGAAGCCGTCCCACCACGCGCAGCGACGTCGCGCGCCTGGCGGGAGTGAGCACGGCTGTCGTCAGCTACGTCGTCAACGGCGGTCCCCGCGGTGTCGCGCCAGCGACCCGGGACAAGGTGCTGCGAGCCATTGAGGTTCTCCACTACCACCCCAACAGCAGTGCTCGCGCTCTGAAGCGGGGGGCCACCCAGCTCCTGGGCGTCGTCGTCCCCGACATCGAGAACCCCTTCTACTCAGAGTTCGTCGGCGCAATAGACGCCGCTGCCCACAGCCGTGACCGTTCCATGCTCCTTGCACTCACCCACAAGGACCCCGAACGCGAGTTCGAGATGATCACGAACCTCGTCGACAGAGGTGTTGACGGTCTTCTCGTCCTGGCGTTCCTCCACAGCAAGAAGAGCTACGCGATCGCCGACACCTGGGTGCCCCGTGTGGTCATCCACGAGGCCGCCGTCGGCCATGCCTTCCCGATCGTGGGGCCCGATCTCAGCCAGGGAGCAGAGGTGGCAACCCGCCACCTCATCGACCACGGCCACTCGCGGATCGCCTACATCGGCGGAGGGATGCCTGCACCCAGGATCGACTACAGGCGCATCGCCTGGGAGTCGGTGCTGAACAGGGACGGGCTCTCACCCGACGCCTACGCCCTGACCACCTGGGACCGACGCGGTGGGTCCGAGGGGACCCGGCGGTTGCTGCAGCAGGAGAGTCCCCCCACCGCCATCCTGGCGGGTTCTGACCTGATCGCCATCGGAGCGCTGAGGACCATCCACGAGATGGGCCTGCGCTGCCCCGAGGACATTGCCGTCATCTCCATTGACGGCACGAGTGAGTCACAGTTCTCCTGGCCTGCGCTCACCACGGTGCGCCAGCCCTTCGAGGAGGTCTCGGCCGTCGCCCTGGACACCCTTCTCACACCGGGGGACCGACCCGCCTCACAGATCCTCCCCATGACCATGATCATCCGCTCCTCCTGCGGGTGCCAGAAGTGAGGGAGGCTCCTGGGCGCGGGATTCTCCCCTCAGGGGTCTCCGACCCCGAGGGCCTCTGGGTGGTCCGGGCACTCTCCGGCATCCACTCCCCCGCCCACTCCCCGGTGACACGCCCACGCCGTTCGTCCCGGACCCGGGGTCCTCGCTGACGTGCGGTCCCGGGGCCGGAGGTGTCGCCCTCGTCCGCCTCAGTCCTGTGCCCGAAGGTCTGCGGTGTCCGCATCGGTGATGTCGGCGAGGTCCAGGGGAGACAGCTCCACGGAGAGTCCCCGTTTGCCTCCCGACACCATGATCGTGTCGTGGTCCAGCGCGGTCTCGTCGAGGAACGTGCGGTGGGCGGTGGTCTGCCCCAGCGGCGAGATGCCACCGACCACGTAGCCGGTGCGACGCTGGGCGACATGTGGGTCAGCCATCTCGGCATTCTTGTGGCCCGCGGCCCGGGCGATCGCCTTCAGGGAGAGATGGTGATCCACCGGCACCACGCCCACCACGTACTCCTCGCCGTCGCACACCACCATGAGGGTCTTGAACATGCGGGTCGGGTCGCCCCCGATCTGGGAGGCCGCCTCCTCCCCGAAGGAACGGGCACGCGCGGAATGGACGTACTCGTGCACCGTGTAGGGAACTGATGCGGCTTCCAGTGCCTCGATGGCCCGCGACATCACAACCTCAGAACAGCCGCGCGCCCGGGGACTCCACCACCTGCTTGCCGAAAGGGAAGCAGGTGATGGGGATCAGCTTGACGTTCGCGATCGCCAGGGGAATGCCGACGATGGTGATGGCTTGGGCGATGGCGGTTGCGATGTGGCTGATGGACAGCCACAGGCCCGCCACCAGGAACCAGACGACGTTCATCAGTGCCGAGCCGACACCGGCACCGGGCTTGTCCACGACCTCGCGTCCGAAGGGCCACACCACGAAGCCGGCCATGCGGAAGCATGCGACACCGGCAGGGATCGTGATGATGAAGATGCACGCGACCAGGCCGAAGAACACGTAGGCGATGAAGAGTTCGAGGCCCGCGAAGAGGAACCAGATGATGTTGAGCAGGGTTCGCACCGGACAGCCTTTCCCCGGCCGTCCTCGGGCCGGTCCTGGCCCCAGTCTCCCACGACCGGGTGCCCGGGTGCTCCCGCGATGGCTCGGAGGTGGGTCCTGGCCCACCGCTCAGCACCCACCGACTTCAGCCCCTGCGCAGGTGGGAGCCGTCCCCGCGGATGGCGGGCGCATCGGGGAGGACCCCCTTCCCTCCTTTGCGTGCGCGAGCCCCCCGTCCTTCCGCGTACCATCGTCGGATGACCTTGGCACAGCGCATCGACCACACCTGTGGTCGAATCCTGGCAGCCATGGACGCCTGCGGTCGCAGCGACCGGTGCGACCTGGAGCTGGCCGTGAAGACCCGCACGGCGGAGACCTACCGGGAGGCCGCACGCCTCCTGGCCGATCGTGGACTGCCTGTGCTGCTGGGACACAACCGTGTCCAGGAGGCGCGTGCCACCGCCGAGGCGATCAGGGAGGTCCCGGGAGCCCGGATCCACCTCATCGGTCCCCTCCAGTCCAACAAGGTCAACCAGGCGGTCTCGGCCGTGGACCTCATCGAGACTGTGGACTCCGTGGAACTCGTGGAGCGCATGGATCACCGCCTCAGGAGCAGGTTCCCGGTGTTCGTCCAGGTCAACACCTCCGGGGAACCCTCCAAGCACGGATGCACCCCCCAGGACGCTCCCCGTGTCGTGGCCGCCATTGAGATGGCCTCCCACCTCTACCTCCACGGCTTCATGACCGTGGGACTGAACTCGGACCGGGAGCATGCCGTGCGCACCAGCTACGCGCGCCTGCGACAGGTGCGCGATGAGGCCGCCGTGCATCTGTGCACCACGGACACCGATCTGGCACTGTCGATGGGGATGTCGGCTGACCTGGAGTGGGCGGTCTCCGAGGGGGCGACGATCGTCCGGGTCGGCAGCGCCGTCTTCGGCCCCCGTCTCCAGCGTTGACCACCCTCAGCACCGACCGTCCCCAGCGCTGACCATCCCCAGCACCGACCGTCCCCAGTGCTGACCACCCTCAGCACCGACCACTCCGACCCCGCTCCCGTCCCCACGGGTCCGACGGTCGGGGTGACTCCGCCACCCTCGTGCCGCGCCCGCGCAGGTCCACGCCCTGCGGGGCGCATCGCGGGAGGCTCAGACCTCCGGAGTCGCGGCGGTCCACGCCTCGAAGGGATCCGCCCCCTGGGGCTCCAACCACTCGTAGTCCACCGTCTCCCCGCCCAGACGCCACCGCTGGGGAGTCGGGGTGTCCAGCCAGTCCAGTGGCTCCCCGCCGCCGGGGGCACCGCCGTCCAGGGCCAGCCGCAGGGCGGCCGCCAGGTCCGCGTCCACCCGCTCCCCGCGCGTGGTCGGGTCGACCGACACGAAGAGCACCGTCCCCGAACGCGCGACGAGGCCCAGGAAGCGTCGGTCCATCCTCCAGTCCGTGTGGGGGGTGGAGGCCACGCAGTCGGCGTCCAGTGCGAAGAACGCCCGGTGTTGGCCCAGGCGGAAGCCCAGGGTGTTGATCCCGGTGCGTCGTGTGCGGTCCCAGTCCAGACCTGAGGTGTCGTCCCCGGTGCGCACGATGTGGGTGTGACCAGCAGCCAGGTGGCCCACGACATTGCAGCCCAGCACCAGGGAGTCCCCCGCCGCCCGGTGGATCTGCCGGTAGAAGCCGACCAGGGCTTCGGCAGTGGTCATCGTGGGATCAGCCAGTGCAGGGCCCTCCACTCCCCCCAGTGCCCCCATGTCGGGACCCCATCGACCCAGGAGGTCATAGGTCGAGAAGTCATGTTTGATGAGCTCGAAACCCCACCCACTCAGCCGCGACACGTCCTCGGAGACCTGGTCCAGGACCTGCGCGCAGGACGGGTCCAGAGCCAGTGCCCCGTCACGGGGGCCCACGGTGGCCAGGTGCCGACCGGTGTCCGTGGTCACCGTCCCGACGCCGCTCGGCATGTGCCCGGCGCCCGGCCCGTGCCCGGTACCCGGAGCCGCCTCCTCCCGGCGCAGCAGTGGCCGGTACCAGATGCCCGGCCGCACCCCCTGGTCGCGGATCGCTGATGCGACCTCGACCATGTCCGGGAACTCGGGGACGCGCCCGCGATCCCATCGCCCACCTGAGGCACGCAACCCGTCAGCCGTCCCTGCGGGGCTCCATCCGTCGTCGACGACCATGAAGGGACGTACCGGATGGTCACCCACGAGGTCGGCGATCGTCCGGGCGTCGCCCACCACGGCCCGCGTGTCGAAGTCGCGTCCGTAGGCGTAGTACCAGTTGTTCGCCCCCACCACGGGCTGGGGAGGCAGCAATGGGTCGGTGCACAGCAGGTGTGCGAGTGCGCGCTGGGTGTCGAACGCCGAATCCTGCCCCTCCACCGCACGCACGGTGGCCGCGTGGAGCAGTCTGTCCCCCGGCTCCACCGCCGCACCGCCCGAACGCAGGTCGAGGACCAGGGACACGCCCTGCGTGTCCACCAGCCAGAAGGCGAAGGCACCTCCACGCACCTCCACACCCGCGCCCCAGGTCCGGTCGTCCCTCGGATCGTGGGCCAGGAACATCCACGGCAGGGGACGCTCGGCACGCGGCACCCGCCATTCGAGCTCGCCGTAGGAGCGTTCCCACGCATCACCCAGGATGCGACAGCCGCGGGCCCGAGTCGTGTGCCATCTCAGCAGGATGCGCGCGACCCGGGTGCCTGCGACGTCCACCCGCAGACCCCTGCCCTGGGGCTGCAGGTCGACGCGCAGACCGCTGCGCGCCGGGTCCTGCCAGGAACCAGCGGGGGTGACCTGCACCCTGACCAGGTCAGGCGCCACTGTGGTCGTCTCGGTCATGCATTCCTCCGGTGTCAGTCAGTGCTCTGCAGGTCGGGGTCCATTCCGGTCAGAACCCGCGCAGGTCGGGCCCCGGGGACCAGTGCACCATCCCGCGGGTCGCCGAGTGGGCAGAACCGCGCGGGGGGAGTGAAGTCGGCGGCGTCGCCCTCGTCGGTGCAGGAGCGCGGGGGCGGGAGCGCCCGCCCACCTCCCCGATCTGGTGGCGGGCGTTGCTCAGGGCAGGCGGTGCACCCACTCCCGGGTGGCGAACTTGGTCTCGCAGCGTCTGCGCGCGACCTCCAGGTCCTCCTCGGTGATGGTGCCCTCCGTCGCGTGGTACTTGTCGCGGAAGTGCTCGAAGAAGACGTCCAGGATCGCCTCGCGTTCCATGCCGGTCTGGGAACGCATGGGGTCCACGCGCTTGACCGCGCTGCGGGTGCCCTTGTCGCGCAGCTTCTCCTTGCCGATGCGCAGGACCTCCATCATCTTCCCCGCGTCGATGTCATAGGACATGGTGACGTGGTGGACCATGTAGCCGTTCGCGAATCGCTTCTGGGCTGCCCCTCCGATCTTGCCGACCTCGGAGGCGATGTCGTTGAGGGGGACGTAGCGCGCCTTCACGCCGATCTTCTCCAGGACCTCCATGACCCACTGGTCCAGGAAGGGGTAGGACTGCTCGAAGCTCAGTCCGTCCACCAGTGCGGTGGGGACCACCAGGGAGTACGTCACGCAGTTCCCGGGCTCCATGAACATGGCTCCGCCACCCGTCACCCGACGCGAGACCGTGATGCCGTACCTGTCCACGCCCTCCTGCCAGATCTCGTTGTCATAGGACTGGAAGGAGCCGATGACGACCTGGGGCGCGTTCCACTCCCACAGGCGCATGAAGGGCTTGCGGCGGCCTGCGGCGACCTCCTCCACCAGGGTCTCGTCCATCGCGACGTTGAGCATGGGATCCACCACCGGGCCGTGGATGACGTCGAAGTCGATGTCGTCCCAACTCAGGGCATGCCCCAGGGCACGGCGCAGGGCGATGCCAATCCCTTGGGGAGTGACACCGAAGAGCGTGTCCGAGGGCGCCAGTGCCGCCTCCACCCGAGCGGCGGCATCTGCCGCGGAGATCCCGACAGGTGCCCCCTCCAGTGAGGCGGTGATACGGCCGAGCGCGTCATCGGGATCCAGGAAGAAGTCCCCTGCGACCCGCAGGTCCGAGAGGACGCCGTCGGACTCCTCGACATCGATGACGACCAGCTTGCCGCCGGGAACCTTGTACTCACCATGCATGGCCCCATTGTCCGTCGAGGGGGTCCCGGGGCGCACTATCGCACGACGACGAGTCCGGGTGAGGGCGCTCACGTCCGTAACCGCGATGCGAGCTCATGCCGCTCGACGATGATCCGGCGTTGCCCTCGTCGGATGGAGCAGGCCCCGCGAGGACCCGGCGTCGCGAGCCCCGCAACCCACCCTGTCAGGGCTCCACGAGCAACGACGTCACCCCGGCGGCCAGGAGCCCCCACCAGTACCCGTCGAAGAGAGCCTCCCAGGACGCCTCGATGAGGTCGGTGCCGACCCCGACCGTGGACCAGGTCCGTTTGCCGTCGCTCATCTGCAGGAGCACCCGGATCGTGGCATCGGTGCCGACATGGGACTCGTCGAGGATCCGGACCCGGAAGTCCACCAGGTCGAAGTCCCCCACCACCGGGTAGTTGCGGATGAGGACCTCGCGCAGGGCGCGGTCCAGGGCATTGACGGGACCGTTGCCCTCGGCGGTGCGGATGTGGCGGCAGTCGGTGTGGATCTTGACCGTGGCCTCGGTCTGGGTGAAGGGGTGACCGTCGACCTCGGCGATCTCCTGGGTGGTGGCCTTCCAGGACTCCACGCGCACGAAGCGGGTGAGGTCCCCCATGAGGTCGCGCAGCAGCAGCTCGAAGGAGGCATCCGCGGCGTCGTAGGTGTAGCCCTCGGCCTCGCGTTGCTTGACCAGGCGAGCGACCTCCTGGGAGACGCCGGGGCGGCCCGAGAGGTCAATGCCCAGTTCCTTCGCCTTCAACTCGATGCTGGCGCGCCCCGCCATCTCCGAGACCAGCATGCGCATGTCATTGCCCACCTGCCCCGGGTCGATGTGCTGGTAGAGATCGGGGTCCACACGGATGGCGGAGGCGTGCAGTCCGGCCTTGTGGGCGAAGGCCGACTGGCCGACATAGGGGTCGCGGGTGAAGGGTGCGATGTTGACCAGCTCCGACATGTGCTGGGACACCGAGGACAGGCGCGCGACCCGGTCCTCGGGTACCACGTCGTAGCCGAGTTTGAGCTGCAGGTTCGCGAGGCAGGTCAGGAGGTTCGCGTTCCCTGTGCGTTCCCCGTAGCCGTTGACCGTGCCCTGCACCTGTCGCGCACCTGCCTCCACGGCGGCCAGCGTGTTGGCCACCGCGCACCCGGTGTCGTTGTGGCAGTGGATCCCCAGCTCCACATGGCCGAACCCCTCGGTCTCCAGTGTCGCGCGCACCCGCGAGGTGACGGCCGCGATGGTGCCCGGCAGGTTCCCACCATTGGTGTCGCAGGGAATCACCGCACTGGCCCCGGCGCGCGCCGCGGCCAGGAGCACGGCCATCGGATAGTCCGCATCGACCGCCAGGCCGTCGAAGAAGTGCTCAAGGTCGACCATCACCTCGGCCCCGCGGGTCAGGAACGCCACCGTGTCCTCCACCATCCGCAGGTTCTCCTCCAAGGTGGTGCGCAGGGCCGAGACGACGTGGCGCGGGTCGGATTTCGCGACCAGGGTGATCACGGGCGCCCCGCAGTCGCGCAGGGCCAGGACCTGCGGGTCCTGGGAAGGGTCCGCGCCGGGCTTGGTCGTGGCCCCGAACGCCGCCAGACGCGCATGGGAGAGGCGGAGGTCGCGGGCGCGACGGAAGAACTCCGTGTCCTTGGGGATGGCACCGGGCCATCCCCCTTCGATGACGTCGACACCCAGGTCGTCCAGCACTGCGACGGCGGCGAGCTTGTCCTCCACCGACAGGCTGATCCCCTCCTGCTGGGCGCCGTCGCGCAGGGTCGTGTCGTACAGGGAGACGCGTGTCATGGCGACAGTGTGGCAGCACCGCGCCCGCTGGCCGACATCCTCCCGCGTGGCGGGACGAGGGCGGACCCGCCACCTGCGCTCCACGACCTGCCCGGCAGCGCCACTCCCATGCGCTCGGGGCAGGTCGCTCGCGGGACCCCTCCCCGAGCCTCACCGCCATGCGAGCCTCCAGGCCCGCGCCCGACCCACGGACCAGCCCCCTCCCCGAGCGTCACGGCCCGGCTCTCCCTAGGCTGACCGCATGGCGCACAACATCACTGTTCCCACAGGGGTCCCGGTCGAGGACCACCTGGAGTCGGTGTCCGCGCGACGCCTGGAGGAGGCCCGTGTCCTCATCGGCCTCATGGAGGAGGTCACGAATGAGCCCGCCCGCATGTGGGGGCCCAGCATCATCGGTTTCGGCTCCTACCACTACACCTACGAGTCCGGTCGCCAGGGTGACGCCGCACTGGCCGGATTCAGTCCCCGCGCGGCGAAGCTCTCGATCTATCTGCCCGACGGGTGCGCACGCCATGAGGCAGCTCTGGCGCGACTGGGCCCCCACACCACCGCAGTGTCCTGCCTCTATGTCACACGCCTGTCGGCCATCGACCTCGAGGTCCTGCGAGACGTTCTCACCGACTCCGTCGCCACTGTCAGGGCCATGCACGCTGCCCCCACGACGCCGGAGGACTGACATGAACACCGACACCTTCGCCCGCGCCACCGGCATCCCCTGGGAGGAATGGCTGGTTGTCCTCGGCAGCGCCGGTGGATCCGGGCTCACCCACCGCGGCCTCGCACGCGTCGCAGGCGCCGCCATCGAGGAGCGTGGGGCGTGTGCGAATCCCGACTGGTGGGCGCAGTCCGTGGCCATCGCCTTCGAGCGCCACATCGGGCGCCGCAGCATCGGCCAGGGCGCGGGCGGCACATATTCCGCCTCCTGCTCACGCACCCTGTCGGGCACCCTTGACGAGGTCGCCGCCGCCTGGGTGCACCGAGCCACCACCGACGGCCTGCCCCTGGGCCTGTCCTGGGAGGGCGAGGCCCGCCTCACGGGCAGTGAGAAGTGGCGCTACTGGCGCTGCGACCTCTCCGACGGCACACGACTGGTCGCCTCCGTCGGCCTCTCACCGCGCGAGGGCCGCAGCGTCCTCACCCTCAGCCAGGAGGGCCTGGGCGATGAGGCCGCCCGCAGCGAGTCACGCGACGCATGGCGCTCACTGCTCCACGAGGTCACCCCGGTACAGCAGTGACGACGGCGTGGACGAGGCGTCCGGAAGCGTCCGGGAGGCCATGTGCGCCAGAGGCACGGCCCGCATCTGATCGAGGTCCGGCGTCCTCTGTCTGAGCGGAGCGATGAACCTCCGGGAGAGCAGATGAAGACGAGAGAGAACCGAGGAAGAGTTCTTTAGTGATCCTGGCTGACAACGATCGTCGCGGGCATGAGGACGACATGGACACGAGGACGCCCGCGCCGGAAGGAATCTCCGGCGCGGGCGGTCGCCCTCGTCAATGACGGGTCAGCGCAGGACCTTCGAGACGTCGCGGGCAGCCCCTGTGGAGGCGGAGGTGGCGGTGGCGGCGTACAGCTGCAGGGCCGGGGAGACCACGCGCTCGCGCGACGCAGGGGTCCAGGGGTGCTCGCGTGCCTCCTGACGCAGGCGACGGCGCTCCAGTTCCTCATCGTCGACATCGAGCTGGAGGAGCCCCTCGTTGACATCAATGATGATGCGGTCCCCGTCCTCGATCAGCCCGATGAGCCCACCGGCCGCAGCCTCGGGCGAGACGTGTCCGACCGAGATGCCCGAGGTGCCCCCGGAGAAGCGGCCATCGGTGATCAGTGCGCAGGCCTTGCCCAGGCCGCGTCCCTTGATGAAGGAGGTCGGGTAGAGCATCTCCTGCATGCCGGGCCCACCGGCAGGTCCCTCGTAGCGGATGACGACGACGTCGCCGGCCTTGACGCTCTTGTCGAGGATCCGGTCGATGGCCTCGTCCTGGGACTCCATCACGCGCGCGGTGCCCTCGAAGTGGAACAGGCTCGGGTCGATGCCGGCGGCCTTGATGATGGCACCCTCGGGGGCGAGGTTGCCGAAGAGGACGGTCAGTCCGCCGCTCTTGGTGTAGGCGTGCTCGACGTCGCGGATGCACCCGTTCTCCGCGTCGAGGTCCAGGCTCGCCCACTTGTTCGAGGTCGAGAAGGCCTCAGTGGTGCGCACGTTGCCGGGGGCCGCGTGCCAGAGTTCCTGGGCCACCTCAGTGGCGTGTCCACCGCGCACGTCCCAGTCCGCCAGCCAGTGCTCCAGGTCGGGAGAGTGGACGGAGTGGACGGAGTGGCGCAGGAGACCTCCGCGGTCCAGTTCACCGAGGATGGCGGGGATGCCACCGGCACGGTGCACGTCCTCCATGTGGTAGTCGTTGTGGTTGGGCGCCACCTTGGACAGGCAGGGCACGCTGCGCCCGAGGTCCGCGATGTCAGCGAGGTCGAAGTCGACCTCCGCCTCGTGGGCAGCGGCCAGCAGGTGGAGGACCGTGTTGGAGGACCCACCCATCGCCATGTCCAGCGTCATGGCGTTGGCGAAGGCATCCTTCGTGGCAATGGCACGAGGGAGGACGGAGTCGTCCTCGTCGGCGTAGTAGCGCCGGCACAGGTCCACGGCCAACTCGCCCGCGCGCACGAAGAGGTCGCGGCGTGCTTCCTGCGTGGCCAGGGTCGAGCCGTTGCCGGGAAGGGACAGGCCGAGCGCCTCGGTGAGGCTGTTCATCGAGTTCGCGGTGAACATGCCCGAGCAGGATCCGCAGGTCGGGCAGGCCAGACGCTCCAGGCGCAGCAACTCATCGTCGGAGATCGACTCGTCGGCGGTGGCATTCATGACGGTGATGAGGTTGCCGTGGCCGGCGGTGGAGGGACCGATGATGTCCTCGGCGGGGATGTTCTTGCCCGCCTCCATCGGCCCACCGGAGACGAAGACGACGGGGATGTTCAGGCGCATCGCGGCGATGAGCATGCCGGGTGTGATCTTGTCGCAGTTGGAGATGCAGACCATGGCGTCCGCGCAGTGGGCATTGACCATGTACTCCACCGAGTCGGCGATGACCTCGCGCGAGGGCAGGGAGTAGAGCATGCCACCGTGACCCATGGCGATGCCGTCGTCCACGGCGATGGTGTTGAACTCCTTGGCGTTGCCGCCCGCCGCCTTGATGGAGTCGGCGACCAGCTTGCCGATGTCACGCAGGTGCACGTGGCCGGGCACGAACTCGGTGAAGGAGTTGACGACGGCGATGATCGGCTTGCCGAAGTCGTCGTCACCCATGCCGGTGGCGCGCCAGAGGGCGCGCGCGCCTGCCATGTTGCGCCCCTGTGTGGAGGTCGCGGAACGGAGTTGCCGGCTCATCTTGTGGTCTCCTTGTCGACGTGCCGAGTGGGGACAAGCCTAGGAGGTCGCGGCGCTGCGGGCCCGGTGAGGTCGCCCACCGGACTCAGGTATGGCTCACATCGGGATGGTGTGCACCACCGTTCGCTAGCAGCTCAGATGTCGTCGTGGCGCTCGAGGTGGTTGTAGAACAGCCAGCCGGCCAGGACGGGGATCCACGTGCTCGTGATCCGGTAGCCGAAGGCCGCCGCGAGGGCGATGCTCGGCGTCAGCCCGAAGGCCGTCATGGACGCCACCAGTGCAGCCTCGACGGCTCCGATGCCGCCGGGGGTGGGGGCTGCGGTGGCCAGGGTCTCCCCCACCATCGTCGTGAACGCGGCCACGACGGGGTGGCTGCCTCCCGAGACCGCGAGGATCACGGCCCACAGGGCCGCCGCACCGCTCAGCGTCGTACCGGCGGCTCCCAGGACCGCCGCACCAAGTCGGCGAGGCGTTCGCACCAAGGCGGTGAGGTTCGTGACGATCTCACGCCCCTGCTCGCGCCATGCCTTGGTCAGGGCGTTCCGCAGCCGCGGCACCCCCAGGGCGACAGCGACGAGGACGAGGACGAGCCCGGTGATGGCGAGGACGACATGCGCGTCCGGCGCTCCGCGCAGCAGATCGACACTGCCACCGCCGAAGACCACGAGCAGGGCCAGCAGCACGATGTGCACGAGGAACTGGACGGCGCTCTGCAGGCCGATCGCGGCCGTCGCGAGTGGGAGCGGCTGACCCTTGCGGTTGAGGTACCGGACGGCGATGGCCATCGAGCCGACACTCGCCGGTGTCGCGGTCCCCACGAAGTTCGCCGCGATCTGCAACTCGACCGCGGACCACAACGGCACGGCGATGCCGGCGCATGCGCGCATGGCCAGGGCTGCGGAGACGCATCCGAGGAAGACGAAGCCGAGCGAGGCGAGCATCCACCACGGGTTCGCCTGCGTGAGGGCGTCGAGGACCTGGTCGGCCTCCCCGATGAGTGGCACGGCCAGGTAGATGATCGCGCCGACGAGCAGCACCTGAACCATGCGACGTCCGGAGAACAGACGTCGCCACCCCTGCGGACGGTGGGCGTCGTGCTCGGGGGTCGGCTCGGCGACAGGATGGGTGGCCGCCTCGGCATCGAGCCCTGGCTCTGCCCCTCCTTCCGGCTGGGCACCCAGGTCTTCCGGGTGCTCATCGGTCGGCCGCGGGTTCTCGGCACCTGGTTCCTCGCTCACCCGTCGATCCTAGGGCCCATGGGTAGCGCCCCGCCGAGGCTGGCCACCGCGCCGCTTCGCTGGGCTGGGCCGAGCCGAGCCGAGCCGGGCTGGGCTGGGCCGGGCTGGGCTGGGCTGGGCCGGGCTGGCGAGCGCACTGGCCTCCGCGCGGGCTGTCGGCCCGATGACCGGGGTGGTCTGCCAGGGAGCGGCAGCCTGCGCTCGTGGGAACCTGTCCACTCCCGAGAGGACCTGCTCGGCGAACGTCGCCGGTCAGCTCCACCCTCCCGTCGACTGCCCGTGGATCCAGGGCGCATCGGGAGCGGGGAGGCTCAACGCATGTCCACGGGCGGCCAGCACATCGGCGACGAAGTGCTGAGGATCGTCCATCACCGTGTGGTAGTCGAAGCGGAGCACCACGTACCCGGCCGCGACGAGGCGCCGATCCCTCGCGAGATCCAGCGCGCGCTGCCCGGGGCTGCAGTGGAACTCCCATCCGTCAGTCTCCAGGACGAGACGACCGAAGACGATCATGTCCACCTCACCGACCCCGGGGATGAACACTCCCTCCACGACCTCGATGCCGGCGTCCTCGAGGATGAGCCTCGCGAAGGTCTCGAGGATGGACCTGGCCCGCCGACGGCTTCGCGCCACTGCCTGACGCATGACGGATGAGGTCGGGCCACGCAAGGGGATGATCACGTCATCCGGCTGCCACAGGCCGGAGAACCAGGCGGCATCGAGCATGGCCACTGCCTCGTACAGAGGCAGGCAGATGATCGCGCGGGCCAGGGTGGTGGGCACGTCTGCCAACCAGGGCCGGAGCGGATCGGTGAGGATTCGGTTCCTCTCCCTGTGGATGGAGACCGCTCCGGGACGGCCCCGACTGGAGCTCCTCGTCGGACGGTTGTGAGGCACGGCCAGATGCGTCCGGCCACCATCGCCCTGTCCCAGTACCGGGAGCCCGTGCTCTCTGGCGGCACTCACGCAAGTGACCACCGCGTTGTGTGCCTCTGCATGCGCCTGCGCCGTCGAGATCACATCCGACAGGTACACGACGCCCCTGTACCGACGCACACCCGATGGGAGCTCGGACGTGTCGATGCGTCGACGGCGAAGGACGGACAGGCGGACGATCCCGCCGTGGGCCATGAGGTGTTCGATGAGGTTCATCCATCGATCCCAGACCAGAGAGGACCAGTGGAACAGTCGAGCAGTGTCCGCCTGTGGACACGCAGGCCGATGGCCGAGGACCTGTGGAAGGTGCGGGCGGTGTCTGCCTGTGCACGGGCAACGGAGCGAGTACCCACGTCTCAGGCCACTCCAGCTCCCATGCCGACACTCCCCCGGTTCGCAGGCACCAGCTCACCGCTTCCACATCCGCGGACACAGCTCACGAGTCGGGAACCGCCCAGAGCTTGGGGACCAGGGGAAGCGTCGCAGGTCCGCACTCCGCATCCGGCACCTCCCGATTCGGCGGCTGCAACGCCGTTCAGGCGCGCCCCTCGGATTCGTGTGCAGGAATGCACCCAGTTTCTCGGTGTTGGAAGCACAGATCGACGTCCACCACCCCATTGCTCGTCGCTGACCAGCAACGATGCTCCGCTCTCATCCGGTCCCGAGTACAGACGGAGGGAAACTGGGTGCATTTCCGCACACGAGCTCGGGAGCCCACCCGACGGACACGACCGATACTGCACCCGATTGCTCCAAGACCCCCGAACAGCTCAACATCGATCAGACGACGCGGCCTCACCGACTCCGGAGCCGGACCCACCTCATCCGCACCCGGTCTTCGCTGCCTCCAACACCGCCCTGCAAACTCCTACAGGACCTCAATCGCGTGGACGATGCCCACCACGACGGCGACGGCCATCGTCAGGTAGGCCGCACTCAGGCTGAGCCGCGGCATCCGGGTGGCGGCGCCCACCACTGCGCCCGCGGACCGGCGATCCGCAGGCGCGAGGTCCCAGCTCCGCTCGGTCCGCGTGGCGTGGGTGAGCGCCATGTGACCGGTGACGATGCCGGGAAGCGGCACGAGGATCATCAGCCACACGACGGGGATCGGGATCGCCTCCACCCCGACCATGCCCGTCAGCAGGGCAACCACCTCGGCGAGGATGACCAGGACAGCCAGCCCCACCAGCACCGCTGCGGTGCGCGCGATCGGAAGGTGGCGCTCTGAGTCAACGGTCGCCAGGACCGGGGCCGACGCAGCAGGTGTCGGCGATGTCGCTCCACGTGCGTTCGGAGCATCCCCGATCGACGAGGGAGT
>JBQEKJ010000007.1:8455-22092 GCA_052103835.1 Pauljensenia sp. | reverse complement strand
GGGGCTCGCCCGGGCCTCGGAGGCCGTGGCCGCAGATCCCACCCAGGTGCAGGTCCTCACCGATCTCTCCGCCGAGCTGGCCCGTGTCACGGATGAGGTCGACGAGGCCGAGACCGCCTGGCTGGAGGCAGCCGAGCAGCTCGACTGAGCAGGTCCGGACTCCTCCCGTCGCGACATCGTCGCAGGTGCCTTGCTAGTGTGGCGGGGCACACCTGTGCATGAACCACCGCACGTCAACGAACCAGCGCGTCGCGTCGGCCCGTGGCCGAAGAGCGACCCGGACCGCGATTCGATGGAGGACACGATAGGTTTCATCAAGGCGTTCACAGGAGCCGTCGGCGGGATGCTCGCCGACCAGTGGAAGGACTTCCTCACTCCGCCCGACGGATTGGCACCCACTGCGGCAATCTTCCCCGCGGTGCCGAGGGCGCAGAATGCCGGCCGGGGCTCCAATGTGCGTGCCTCGGAGAACATCATCACCAACGGGTCGCGCATCGTCGTGCCCGAGGGATACGGCCTGCTGACCTTCCAGGACGGGCAGCTCACCGGTCTGGTCGCCGAGCCCGGCGGCTACACCTACTCCTCGGACGACCAGAACTCCCAGTCGATCTTCGCCGGGGACGGGATCCTCAGTCCGACGGTGACCACTTCCTGGGAGCGCTTCAAGTTCGGTGGCCAGCCCGGTGCTCAGCAGCTCGCCTTCTACGTCAACCTCAAGGAGATCCCGAACAACCGTTTCGGAACCCAGTCGGAGATCTACTGGGACGACGCCTACCTGAACTCCCAGGTGGCGGCCATCACGCGGGGGACGTACTCCCTGCGCATCGTGGACCCGATCCTGCTGGTCAAGCAGTTCGTGCCACTGGCCTACCTCAGCGCCGACGCCCGGGTCTTCGACTTCTCCGACCTGGACAACGACGCCGCCAGCCAACTCTTCAACGAGGTTGTCGGGTCCCTGGCCGCAGCGTTCTCGATCTACACCAACGACCCTTCACGGGGGAACCGCATCGCGCGCATCCAGGGAGACGCGATCGGATTCGCCCAGTCCCTGTCCCAGGCCGTCGAGGACGGCTACCAGTGGACCTCCCAGCGAGGCATCACGATCGTCAAGGTCGCCCTGCAGTCCATCGAGTACGACGAGGACACCCGCAAGCTCCTCAGTGACGTCAAGAAGGCGGACGCCCTGGGCGGGGCTCGGGGGAACTCCTTCATGCAGCAGGCAGCCGCGCGCGGTTTCGAGGCAGCGGGTTCCAACCCGGGTGGCGCCGGTGGGGGAGCTGGCATGGCGATCCTCGGCATGGGTGTCAATGCGACGGGTGCTGCCGCAGGCGGGCTCCAGCAGCCTGTCGCGCCGGTGCAGCAGGTTCCCGCCCCCGCATCCGAGGCGCCCGCCGCTCCAGGGGCCGGCGAGGGCGCGCCCGCACAGGCGCCGGCAGCCGCGCCGGCCCCCGGCCCGGCTGCAGGGGAGGACCCGGTGGCGAAGCTGACGCAGCTCAAGACCCTCCTTGACCAGGGGTTGATCACCCAGGCGGACTTCGATGCCGCCAAGGCCAAGGTCCTCGGTCTGTGAGGGAGGGACGATGACGACGAACGACCCACGTCCGCAGGACGCGACAGCCGCCACGGGCCCGCCGGGTGCCGATGACCCCACGGGTCCCGCCGACGCCCCCGGGTTCCCGCCCACACCCGACGTCCCCGCCGATGCCGTCCCTCCCGAGACGGGGCCGCCCTCGTCCGCCGCACCGGAACCCGAGAGTGGCGCCCCTGGTGGCGAACCGGAGGGACCCCGCATCATCCGCTCCGACGCCGATGCCGCAGACGGTCTGACGAAGTGCCCACGCTGCGGTGCCACCGAGATCTCGCTCAATGTCGCCACCGGGGCATTGCGCTGCGCCTACTGCCGACATGAATGGGAGGGGGCCTCGGCGGACACCCTCCTGGAGATCAATGGGGACATCGGCGCGCTCCGGGGCATGGTGCAGGGGTCAGGCACCTCCGACATCGTGGCCTCGACCCAGGACGTCATGACGTTCAAGTGCTCCGCCTGCGGTGCGGAGGTGGTCGTGGACACGGCGTCGGCCCCCCAGGCTCGCTGCCACTGGTGCCGCAACACACTCTCCGTCAACCAGCAGGTGCCCAATGGCGCGGTCCCGGACATGGTCCTCCCCTTCACGGTGAAGAAGGACCAGGCGGTGGAGAACATCCGTGCCTTCGTCTCCAAGCGCATGGCATTCGCCCATCGGGGCTTCCGCAGGGAGTTCACCCCGGAGAACGCCATGGGCGTCTACCTCCCCTACATGGTCGTCGACATCAACGCCCATGTGGACCTGCGGGGCCAGGGGGAACACCAGACACGCTCCTACACCGTCAAGAAGGGGGACAAGCAGGAGAGGCGCTACGACGCGGACGTCCACGACGTGCGCCGCGAGTTCGACCTGCACGTCTCCGACCTGACCGTGGAGTCCTCCCAGGAGCGTCGTGACCGCTCCGCATGGCGCGACACGAACAACATCATCAACTCGATCATGCCCTTCGACGTCGAGAACAGCGTGCGGTGGGACGCCAACTACCTGGCGGGGTTCAGTTCCGAGCGCCGGGACTCCGACATCTCCGACCTGGTGCCCGTGGCCACCTCCCAGACGGATGACATCGCCCTGCACCGCGCCAACGGGACGGTGGCGTTCTACGACCGTGGGGTGCGCTGGGACGACAAGCGCGTGGAGCTGGTGGGGCAGCGGTGGATGTCGGTATACCTGCCGGTGTGGCTCTACAGCTACCGCCAGGAGAAGCGTGACGGTTCCGGTCTCCTGCACTACGTCGCGGTCAATGGGCGCACCGGGGAGACCATGGGCAGCGTGCCCCTGGACCAGAAGCGCCTGGTGTCGGTCTCGGCACTGGTGCAGGTCGTGGGCATCGCCCTGGCCGCCGTCCTGATGGCGGTGGGATCATGATGACGGGCACATCGCTCCAGGCGTGGTCGACGGTGTCAGCGAGCCTGAAGGCCGCGGCCTCGTCCGACTCCGGTGGTGGGGGGATCCTGGAGTGGATCGCCTATGCCCTGCTCCTGTCGGGTGTCGTGTTCTACGCGGCGGTCTTCCTCATGTACCGCAACGTCCATCGGCGCCACGTCCACACGACGGACACGGTCGCGACCCTGCACGAGGTGCGCGCGGACGACCGCTTGGTCGGTTCCGTCAAGGGAGTGACCAACGCGCGCATGAAGGGTGCGAACAACTCCGGTGGTGCGGGAGGGGCACTGAAGGGCTTCATGCCCTGAGAGGGCCAACGCCCACTGTCGTCACGTCACACGCGCCCCCGTCCGATGCAGTCCCGGGCGGGGGCGTTGTCGGAACCCGGTGGGCGCCCGACCGCGGGACGCAGGGAGCGAGGGGCGCGGGAAGCCCGACGCCGGAACAGAGAGCGACGCCGGAACCGAGCCCGGCCGGGAGAGGACCTCAGGCAGCGGCACCGTGGCCCGGCCAGGCGCGGATCTTGGAGAGGACCTCCACGTTCGACGCATCCCAGATCCGTCCACCCACCAGGACCCCGACCACCAGCAGGAGCACCGACCAGACCATCGCCAAACCGCAGGCCAGTGCCACGGGCACCGTGGACCCGAACTGCGCCCACAGCAGCACCGCTGCCGCCGGGGCCGCCGCCACGAAGGCCAGCACCCACTGGAGGCACTGGATGATCATCGTGGTGAGGAACTGCCCCGTGCCCTTGGTGGACATCGGCGAGGCGCCGGGAGGCTGGACCGGGTAGACCCAGCGTGCCCCGATGACCATGGCGACCGCCGCCGCGGAGGAGAACACCAGGAGCACCCCGGCACCCAGCAGCCAAGCGGCATCCGCGCTGATGGTGGAGAACATCCCGAATGTCACGCAGGACACCACCAGCACCCCCAGGCACAGGGGCAGGGAGCCGACCAGGCGTCCCAGGCGCTCGGAGCGGCCCTGGATCCCGCTGGCCACCAGCAGCCAGAAGGCGGTGGAGTCGTACTGGAGCAGGGATCCCACGACCTGCCCGATGATCAGGGGGAGCATGAGCATGAAGAACACCGACATGCCGATCCCGGGTCCGCCCTCGTCCCCGAAGGAGAAACGCGTCCAGAAGACCGCCATGGCCGGGAAGATCAGGGAGGACAGCAGCGAGGTCGACAGGCGTGGGTCGCGCAGCCAGTAGCGTTGGGTCCGTTCCGCCAGCGACGCGGCGGGCGCACCGAGACCGAGGCGCTGCCAGCGCTCCACCCCGGTCATCCCGTTGCGTGCCGCGCCGGTGGGGCCGGTTCCGTGGGCGCCGGTCGTGGGCTCCTGACTGTCGTCGGCAGCGGCGGGGTCGACGAGGGCGCGGCCCTGGGCCACTGCTTCCTCCGCTGCGGGGGAGAGAGGGTGGGCGGTGCCGCACATGGCGGCGGGAAGCACTCGCTGCCACAGCCACCACCCCAGGGCAAGGAAGGCCAGGGTGACGACGAACTCCAGTGCGGCCGTTCCCCAGGCACCCGCGTGCACGGAGGCGGCCAGGGCCCAGGGTGCGCCGAAGGGGGACCAGGCCACCGCGCCTGCGACGGAGTGGACGTAGTCGGCGTCGAAGTTCTGCATGAGGAGGTTCATCCAGATGCCCATCGGGGCGAGCACCGCGATGAAGAGGAGGGTGGCGAGGACGCTCATGAGGTCGCGCCTGCCTGCGGTGGCCGTCGCCCGGATCCCCAGCCACGTGGAGGCCACGCGCGCCCAGAGGAATGAGGTGGCCAGTGCCAGCAGGGTTCCCACCAGGGCCATGAGGGCAGCCAGGGGGTCCCCTCCTGCCAGCCACACGGCGACGGGTACGAGGGCGACCACGGTGGTGAACAGACCTGAGATCCCCACGGGAGTGGCAGCCACGAGCCCGAGCGCAAAACGCCGGGAGGGGCCGACATAGGGGGCGAAGCGGCGCGGATCCAGGGTGTTGTCCATGGATGCGAAGACGACGGGCACCATGATCCAGCCCAGCACCAGCAGGGCGCCGAGGATGACCATCACGGGGGCGACGATGTCGAGGTACCCGGACAGGGTCGCCGCGATCGCGCTGAAGACGAGCGCCGCGATCACGCCCAGGCCGTAGAGCACGCCGAGGATCGACAGGACGAGCACCCACACCTGGCGGGTCAGGGAGTTCCAGGTGACGCGGGCCTTGAGGCGGATCAGCTGTGCAACCACGTCAGCCCCTCGTCCGAACGTCGCCCGCCCACCAACTGGGTGAAGCGGTCATCGAGGTCCATGCCGTCGGCGACCTGGTCCGTGGTGCCGGCCACCAGGACGCGACCGTGGTTGATCACGGCCACATGGGAGCAGAGCCTCTGGACGGTGGCCATGACGTGGCTGGAGAGGATGACGGTGCCGCCACTGGCCACGAAGTCCTGGAGGATCTGGCGGATGTTGGCGGAGGAGACCGGGTCGACGGACTCGAAGGGTTCGTCCAGGACCACCACGGAGGGCCCGTGGATGAGGGCGGCGCCGAGGGCCACCTTCTTCGTCATGCCCGCGGAGTAGTCGGCGATGAGCTTGCGTCCGGCGCTGGCCAGGTCGAGGACGTCGAGCAGCTCACCGGCCCGGGTCCGGGCGGTGTCGCGGTCGAGTCCGCGCAGCATGGCGACGTGGGTGAGGAAGTCGGGACCGGAGAGCTTGTCGAGCAGGCGCATGCCGTCGGGCATGACGCCCAGGCGTGCCTTGGCGTGTGTCGGGTCGGTCCAGATGTCGATGCCGTGGACGAAGGCCGTGCCGCGGTCGGGGGTGAGCAGGCCGGTGGCCATGGTGAGCATCGTCGTCTTGCCGGCGCCGTTGGGGCCGACGATGCCGTAGAAGGATCCGGTGGGGATGTCCAGTGACAGGTCGCCGACCGCCACGAGATTGCCGTAGACCTTGACCAGCCCGCGTAGTGCCAGGGCCGGAGCCGGCCCGGTGGGGGCCAGGGCTGCGGGCGCCGGGACAGGGCCGCTCGCGACGGCGTGGGTGGGTGGTTCCGTGGGTCCCGAGGGATCGGGGCAGGTCGGATCCATCGAGGTCATGGGGCAGTCCCTTCGTCGAGTCAGTCTGTCTCGAACGGTAGCAGGAGGGGTCTCAGCAGGTCACCGAGCGCTTGGGCGGCGCCCTCGTCGAGGGGGGCGAGGATGCGGCGCTCACACTCCAGCAGGGAGATCAGTGCGTCGTCCACGCGCTGCTTGCCCGACGGGGTGAGGGTGACGAGGACGGCCCGGCGGTCTCCGGGCGCGGGGGAGCGGACCACGAGGCCTGCGCGTTCGAGGCGGTCGATGCGGTTGGTCATGGTGCCCGAGGAGACCAGGAGTTCGTTCATGAGGGCTCCGGGGGTCTGGGAGTACGGCGCACCCGCCCGGCGGAGTGAGGAGAGGACGTCGAACTCCCACGGCTCCAGGGCCTGGTCGGAGAAGGAGGAACGGCGCTCGAGGTCGAGGCGACGCGCGAGGCGCGTCACCCGGGAGAGCACCAGCATCGGCGAGGTGTCGAGGTCGGGGCGCTCCACCTGCCAGGCCGCCACGATGCGGTCGACCTCGTCCTGTCCGGGCGAATCCATGACACCAAGATACTCGATGTCGAGAGAGGTGCCGTGGGGCGAGGTCTCCGACATGTGGACATTTGCCAAGCATATTTGTAGAAGTGTCAATAGCTGCCTATTCTCACGGTCAAGACACAGTCAAGTGTCCGAGCCTGCCGGACTGACCCCCAGGAGTTGACATGGCATCCCAGCGATCAATGCGCGGAACCCGCGCGACCTTTCTCTCGTACTGTGCAGCCGGAGCAGCGGCGGCCCTGGCACTGAGCGCTTGCTCCGGGGGCTCCGACTCCACGTCGGGCGCCTCCGGCGACTCGGGTGCCGCCAGCGACGGCCTCGACCTCAAGATCGGCACGATCCTTCCCCAGACCGGCTCCCTCGCGACGCTGGGCCCGCCGGAGATCGCCGGCGTCGATCTGGCCGTGAAGGACATCAACGACGCCGCGGCAGGACTGAGTGCCAGTGTCGAGCATGCAGACTCCGGTGACACCACGACGAACATCGCCACCCAGTCGGCGACCTCCCTGATCTCCCAGGGTGTGTCCGGCATCGTCGGTGCGGCGTCGTCGGGCGTCTCGATGACGATCATCGACCAGATCACCTCCGCGGGAGTCGTGCAGATCTCGCCGGCGAACACCTCCCCGGACTTCACGGACTATGACGACAACGGGTTCTTCTGGCGCACAGCGCCCTCCGACGTGCTCCAGGGTCAGATCCTGGGCAACAAGATCATCGAGGACGGCAAGAAGAACGTCGCCATCCTCTACATGAACGACCCCTACGGGATCGGGCTCGCGGACAACCTCAGGAAGACCCTCGACGCCGCTGGTGTCACCGTCGCGGCGGACGTCACCTATGACCCTGCTGCCTCGAACTTCACCTCCGAGATCGGCCAGGTTCTGGGCACCAACCCCGATGCCCTGGTCGTGATCGGCTTCGAGGAATCGAAGGTCATCTTCTCCAACGTCGCCACCGCCGGTTACGACTTCGCGAATGTGTACGGCACGGATGGCAACTACGGCCTCATGCAGCCCGGGGACCAGCCCGACATCGCGGGTGCGCAGTTCACGGTGCCCGGTGTCAAGGCTCCGGAGGACTTCCAGTCCCAGCTGCAGGAACTGGTCAAGTCCCAGGACTCGCCGGAGCTGACGACCTTCAGCTACGCCGCGGAGTCCTATGACGCGACGGTGCTGCTGGCCCTGGCCGCCCTGCAGGGGGGTGCGACCGACGGTGCCACGATCCGCGACAACCTCAAGGCCGTCTCCGAGGAGGGGACGAAGTGCACGGCCTACAAGGAGTGCGCGGACCTGATCGCTGCAGGGACCGACATTGACTACGACGGGCTGTCCGGCCCGATCACCTTCTCCGACCAGGGTGATGTCACCGAGGCGACGATCTCCATCTTCAGGTACTCCACGGGCAACGAGTCCGAATGGGAGGACGGGGTGAGTGGCAAGCTCAGCTGAGTATGCACGCCACTGACGTGAGCGGGGGTCGGGACGATCTGTCGGTCGTCCCGGCCCCCGCCCGTCGGGTGGCCCGGGCCATGGACGGGAGGGATCCGTCGGGGGTCACGAGGGACGGGAACGGCCAGGCGCAGCAGGCGCAGCAGGTGCGGCACCCTTGTCCTCGCGCGCACCGGTACAGGTCCGAGCGACCCCAGCACGAGCCCACCAGGGGTGTGGCCGATCGGGGGTCCTAGACGAGCGCAGTACCGCTGAACAAGGTACTCACTGCCCCTCCGACCCACACGGTGCCGCTATCGTCCGGGGTGATGGTGATGTCACCCGCCCGATCCAGGCGGGCACCCTGGGAGACGAGGTAGCCCCCGGGGACGGCACCGGTCCCTGTGAGCCATTGACCGACGGAGGCATTCATGCTCCCACAGACGGGGTCCTCCGCCACGCCGGCGCGGGGTGCGAACGTGCGCATCTCGAAGTCGTGTTCCGAGTCAGGGGGATAGGCGCCGATCGCGCCGACCATGGCGTCTGGGATGAGCGAGAGATCCGGTTCAAGGTCGAGGACCTCCTGCGCGGTCGCGAGCCGGACCACAGCCCAGCCGGGACCGTTGTCCACCCACTGGTGCCCGATCACCTGGGACTGATCGATACCGAATGCGGTCACGATGCGGTCGAGATCCTCACCGTCGAGATCCCCGGTGTGGACCAGCGGCGGCGCGGCGAAGGCGAGTCGCTCGGCATCGCGACGGACATGGATCAGTCCGGAGGCGCACTCCTGCACGATCCGGTCACCACGACGGGGCCTGCCGCCGGCACCGAGCCATGCGTGGGCGGTACCGAGCGTGGGATGCCCGGCGAAGGGCAGCTCGTGGTTCGGGCTGAAGATCCGCACCCTGTAGTCGGCCTCCGGTGTGGTGGGCGGCAGCACGAAGGTGGTTTCGGACAGGTTGGCCCAGCGTGCGACGCGCTGCATCTCCCCGACCGTGAGGCCTCCGCCGTCGAGGATCACGGCCAGGGGATTGCCCTGGTACGGGTGTGAGGAGAAGACGTCGACCTGGACGAATGGGCGGGGGCGAGGCATGTGTGGTCCTGTCGGAGTGTGTGGTCAGGCTATGCAGGCTTCGATGACATGGGGTCCGGACTCGCGCAGGGCGGTGGACAGTGCTGCGTCGAAGGAGGGTCCGTCCGTGACAGAGGTGGCTTCCACCCCCAGACTGGTGGCGAGTGGCACCCAGTCGACGACGGGGTCGTGCAGGTCCAGCATCGAGGTCGCGGCGGGACCGGGCCGGGTCGCGCCGACACGGGTGAGCTCATCGACCAGCACGGCATAGGAGCGGTTGGCGAAGATGATGGTGGTCACGTCCAGGTTCTCGCGTGCTTGCGTCCACAGGGCCTGGACCGTGTAAAGCCCTGAGCCGTCGCCCTCGAGGGAGATGACAGGTCGGTCGGGGGCAGCAATCGCGGCTCCGGTGGCGACGGGGAGGCCATCGCCGATCGCGCCGCCGGCGAGTTCAAGAATGTCGTGGGGGGCGGCGCCGGCCAGGTGGGGGTACCCGACGAAGCCCGATGAGACGGCCTCATCACTGATGACCGCGCCCTCGGGGAGGAGTCGGGCCAAGCCCTGGTAGACGCGGACGACATCTAGTTCGGTCCCGAACGGGCTGTCCGTTGCTCTCGCGGTTGACGCAGTGGCGGCGTCGGACTGGGTGAGGCCCAGTGCGCGGGCCACGGCTTCCAGTGCCGCAGCACCGCTCTCATGAGGATGTGCCAGTGTGAGGACCTCGGTGCCCGCAGGCGTGAGCTCGCTGGGCTGGCCGGGATAGGCGAAGAAGGCAATGGGGGCCTGCGTGCCGACGAGGATGAGGGTGCGAACTCCGGCCAGTGCGCGCTGGGCGTCGGCGGCGCGGTAGGGCATCCGCGCAACGGGCACGACTCCAGCGCCGCGATGGAGGCGGGGAGCGAAGGTGTCGCTGAACAGCCTCGCGCCGGTGGCGAGGGCGATCCGACCGGCCCATTGCAGTCCTTCGTCGTGCAGCGCGGTTCCGCGGATCAGCAATGCTGCATTCCCGGCGCGGAGGGCGGTTGCCGCGGCATCGATCGCATGGTCGGGTGCGTCCGAAGGTGCGAGGACCGGCAGCGCGGGTGCCGGTCCTGCGGCCGGGCCCCAGGCGGAGTCGGCGGGCAGGATGAGGGTGGCGATCTGCCCAGGAGCGGTGCGAGCGGCCTGGACCGCGCGCGCGGTGTCCGCGGCAGCGGTGCCGGAATCGCGGGTCTCTGCGATCCAGTGGGAGACGGGTGCGGCGAATGCAGCCACATCGGAGGCCAGAGGGGTCTCATGGCGCTGGTGCGTCGTCGCGTGGTCACCGACCACATTGACCATGGGGGTGGCGGCCTTGCGAGCATTGTGCAGGTTCGCCAGACCGTTGCCCAGCCCCGGGCCGAGATGCAGCAGTGTCGCGGCGGGCTTCCCGGTCATGCGCGCATAGCCGTCGGCAGCGCCGGTTGCGACCCCTTCGAACAGGCAGAGCACGGGCCGCATGGCTGGCGCGGCGTCGAGCGCGGCGACGAAGTGCATCTCCGAGGTGCCGGGATTGGCGAAGACCACCTCCACCCCGTTGTCGACGAGTGTCTCCACGACGCTGTGTGCACCGTTGTACTCGATGGGCGGATCATTGCTCGGATTCTGTCGAGACTCCCCGGAACTGAGGTGTTCGACGGTCATGGCAGGTGTCCCTACTCTTCAGCGCCCAGGAGGGGAAGGCGTTCGCCGTCCTCCACAGTACGTGTTCCCATGCCTCCGCACCTCCGATCCGTTCCCGTGTTCTTCCTGTCTGTTCACCGGGGGGCGGACCCAACTCCAGTGTTCGACTGCGCCTGGGAACACATCCCGTGGCCGGGGTGGTTGCCGGGACTCCCCTTCACGGACACCGGAAGCGCTGCGGGGCCACGCCCTCGGCTCAGCCTGCGTGGTGGTCCTCGGCCAGGGTCCCCAGGTAGAGGTGGATGACCTTCGGATCCTCCAGGAGGTCACGCCCTGTGCCGACGTAGGCATCGCGGCCCATGTCGAGGACGTAGGCGCGGTCGCAGATCTGCAGGCAGCGCCGGGCATTCTGCTCGACCATCATCACGGACACTCCCGCAGCATTGATGCGGGCGACATTGATGAAGGTCTCGTCCTGGCGGACGGGGGAGAGCCCTGCTGAGGGCTCGTCGAGCAGCAGCACATGCGGGTCCATCATGAGGGCACGTGACATGGCCACCATCTGGCGCTCACCGCCCGAGAGGGACCCCGCCTTCTGACCGAGGCGCTTCTTGAGCTCCGGGAAGAGTTCGATGACGAACTCCAGACGCGTGCCGAGGAGCTCCGGCTTCTGGTAGCAGCCCATCTCGAGGTTCTCCGCGATGGTCAGGGCCTCGAAGACATTCTCGGTCTGGGGCACGAAGCCCACGCCCTTGGTGACGAGCTTGTTGGCACGCAGTCCGGTGATGTCCTCCCCGTTGAGCATGACGACGCCCGAGCGGATGGACACCAGGCCGAAGATGGCCTTGAGCAGGGTCGACTTCCCGGCGCCGTTGGGACCGATGATGCCCACCAGTTCGCCCTTGTCGACGAAGGAGTTGGTGCCGTTGAGGATGTCGACCCCGGGAACGTACCCCGCGACCAGGTCGATGGTCTCCAGGACGTGTTCACTCATGCTGGTCCCCTCCTGTCGGGTGGCTGGCAGCGTACTCAGCCCGGATGTCCTCGACCACCTCATGGAGGTCACGGTCCATGTTCGCGCCGAGATAGGCGTCCACGACCACCTGGTCACGCATGACCTCCGCGGGCACTCCCTCGGCGACGATGCGACCCTCTGCCATGACCACCACCCAGTCGGCGATGGCCTGGACCATGTGCATGTCGTGCTCCACGAAGACGACACTCATGCCCTGCTCCTTGAGGCGCACGACATGCCCCAGCAGGGACTGGGTGAGAGCGGGGTTCACGCCCGCCATCGGCTCGTCGAGCATGACCAGTTGCGGGGCGGACATGAGCGCGCGCGCCATCTCCAGGAGCTTGCGCTGGCCGCCGGACATGGACACGGCCATGTCGTTGCGCTTCTCGTAGAGCTTGAACTCCTCGAGCAGGTGCAGGGCGCGCTCCTCGATCTCGCGCTCCTGGGTACGCCACGAGGGCGGGACGAGGGCAGACCAGAAGTGCTCGCCTCTCTGGTCCCGAGCTCCGAGCTTCATGGAGTCGAGCACCGTGAGGCCGCCGAAGGCCTTCGTGAGCTGGAAGGTGCGGACCTGGCCCATGCGGGAGATCTTCCAGGCGGGAACTCCGGCGATGCCCTTGCCATTGAACTCCCAGTACCCGCGGTCCGGCTTGTCAAAGCCCGTGAGCAGGTTGAAGAAGGTCGTCTTGCCGGCGCCATTGGGGCCGATCAGAGCGGTGATCGCGTGGCGTGGGATCTCGAGGTGCTCCACATCCACGGCGGTGAGGCCACCGAAGGTCTTGGTGACGGCATCCGCGATGACGATGGGGTCGACCTTGGCGCACCCGGGTCCCGGTGCGTTCCTCCAGAGGGGGTCCGGAAGAGGGTAGGTGGGGTCCGCCGGTGGGACGGGAGCCTCGACCGGCGCATCGGGTGCCGCGGTGGCGGGGTCCTCCAGACGGGTGGTGGGCGCTTCCACCTCCTCGGGTGTCGTGGCATCGGGCGGGACGGGACCGGTGACGTCAGGCATTGAACTTGACCTCCGACTTCCTTCCGAAGATCCCCTGGGGGCGGAAGACCACCAGGAGCATGAGTGCGAGGCCGACCATCATGTAACGCACCTGGCCGGACTGGAGAGTGGTGATCGGCAGGACGCCCGAGTTCACACCCAGGGAGACGAAGCCATCGGTGAGGGCGAGAAGGGACCAGAAGATCATGGATCCGATGATCGGTCCCATGACGGTGGCCGCCCCGCCCAGCAGGAGGATCGCCCAGAGGAAGAAGGTCGTCTGTGTGCCGTAGTTGTCGGGCTGCAGGGATGAGGGCATGATCGCGAAGATCGTCCCCACACCGGCCAGCACGCCGCCGATGACCAGCACCTGCATCTTGTAGGAGAAGACATTCTTGCCCAGGGCGCGCACGGCGTCCTCGTTCTCCCGGATGCCCTTGACCACGCGCCCCCAGGGGCTGTTGATGAGACGCCAGATGAACAGGGCCGCCAGCAGGACCACGGTCCACGCCACCAGACGCACCCAGATGGCATCCGCGTCGTAGCGGATGGTGCCCATGGTCCAGGAGAAGTCATCGGGCAGGGGGTTGGCCGCGAAGAAGTCTGCGCCGGAGCGGTTGATCCCGGTGGACCCTCCGGTCCAGGGTTCGAGTTCGGGGGAGCGCACCATCAGGCGGACGATCTCCGCAGTGCCGATGGTGACGATCGAGAGGTAGTCGGCACGCAGTCGCAGTGTCGGGATGCCCAGGAGCAGCGCGAGGATCGTCGATCCCATCACTGCCGCGAGTACACAGACCCAGAAGGACAGGCCGAACGCTGACGCCGAGATGGCGAAGGCATATCCACCCACCGCCATGAAGCCCGCCTGACCGAAGTTCAGCAACCCTGTGTAGCCGAAGTGGACGGACAGGCCAAGAGTGGCCA
>JBQEKJ010000007.1:0-8445 GCA_052103835.1 Pauljensenia sp. | reverse complement strand
GCTGCGGTCTGCGGGGTGACGAGTTCCCCCGCCGCCCCGAGCAGGAAGTTCCAGTTTCCCATTTCCCAGGTCCTTCCCTCAGCCGATTCTTTGCTTCCGGCCCAGGATTCCCTGGGGCCGGACGAGCAGGATGACGATCATGACGATCATGGCGGCGACGATCTTCATCGAGCTCGGGATGATGAACGTCGAGAGTTCGATGAACCAACTCAGCAGGAGCGCACCCACCAGAGCGCCGTGGGCGGAGCCCAGACCACCCAGGGTGACGGCGGCGAAGATCAACAGCAGGATCTGGGCGCCGGACTGGAAGCTCAGCGTCTGGTAGAAGGCGACGAGCACGCCGGCCACCGCCGCCAGGGCAGCGCCCCCGACCCAGACCACCCTGATCACACGTTCCACATGGATGCCGGTGGTGGCGGCGAGCAGCTTGTTGTCGGCCACCGCCCGGATCGACTTGCCCAGACGCGTCCGGCCGAGGACCCACACGACAGCAGTCAGCAGGACCACGCAGATCACCGATCCCCACACGTCCCAGTACCCCAGGGGGATGCCGAAGGGGGAGAGGACCGCATCGAAGGACTGGGGCATGACCAGTCGGTTCGGACCGAAGAAGAAGGCGAAGAGGTAGCGGAGGAACAGGGCCAGACCGATGGAGACGATCATGATCTGGATGAGCCCCACCCGTCTCTTCCGTAGTGGGTGCCATATGGCCGCATTCTGTGCGAGGCCGAAGGCAGCTCCGAGGACCAACGACAGCACCAGGGCGATCCACCCGTTGAGCCCCAGTGTTGTCATCGCGAAGTAGGCCACGAAGCCGCCGAACGTCACCAGTTCTCCGTGGGCGAAGTTGTTGAGGCCGGTCGTCCCGTAGATCAGTGAGACCCCGATCGCTGCCAGCGCGAGGATCAGGCCGAAGACGGTGCCGCGCACCATCTTCATGGCGAACTGGTGGCTGAAGGAGCCCGTCGTCCCATCTGTGTCGCCGATGGCGGTGGTGCCGCTGGTGTCGGTCCCGGTGGTCGTCGCTGTCGTGGGCGAGGCGGGTGACGAGGGCGAGGCGGAGGACGCAGATGGGGATGCGGCAGCTGCCTCGTCGAGCTTGAGGGCGGCATAGGACGTCCCCGAGGAGAGTTTCGAGTAGCTCAGCGGCGTGGTGGGCGGTGTCACGCCGGAGGGGAGCCCTGAGGAGTCGACGGTGATCTCATACACGCCGGTTCCCGGGACGGGGACCTCGGCGACGCCGGAATCATCGGTGGTGGCGCTCTCGTCGGTGGCATCGCCGGTGACCAGGACGGTCGCGCCGACGACCGGCTGACCATCATGGGTGACGGTCACCTTGACGATGTCATCGGCCGCGTGGGCGGGTGTGCAGAGGAGCAGCGCGACCAGTGCGACGCCGAGGGCCGCGAGGAAGCGGCGCAGACGTGGTTGCTGTCGGACGGTTGGTTCCATGGGCGACCTCCCGGTGTGAGGTGACGATTCGCGGAGTGATCCCATGACATCGGTTTGCGCCGACGTGGTGCTCATTGAGCACGGGTCATGGAAACACCAAGAACACGTCAAGTTCATGAGTGACAGTAGCCGCTCCGGGCGGGGTCGAGCATGGTGACCGGATGGTGGACATGCCTTGGCATGCTCCGGCCCGGGATGCTCAGGTCCGGCGAGGGGCGCGCAGTCATCGACCTCCGGAACGGTGGAACCGGTCGAGAGGGCTCGGACCGAGGGCTCGGACACGGACTCGCACGGCGGCGGGGTCAGTCCGTGCGCAGTGGCCCGATCAGTCCGGAACAGTGCGCGCGGTCCTGCGTGGGGGACTGTCCGTCAGATGGGCCCACTGGTCTGCCGGGGGCTCCTGTCAGGAACGCACCCGCAGTGTGGGGTCGGGGCGGAGGTTCCTGATCCCGTTCCACACCAGGTTCACCACGTGGGCGGCGACGACGTCCTTGGGCATGCGGCGCTCGTCGAGCCACCACTGGCCGACCTGGGCGATGAGCCCGACCATCATCTGCGCGTACAGGGGTGCCCAAGTGGGATCCATGTGCGAGTTCTCGAATTGGTCGGCCAGGAGGTGCTCGACCTGGACGGCGACATCGCCGATCACGGAGGAGAAGGAACCGGATGTGCGGTCGTCGGGTGCGTCGCGCACGAGGACCCGGAACCCGTCGGAGTTGCCCTCGATGTAGTCCAACAGGGTGAGAGCGGCGTTCTCCAGGATCTCGCGCGGGTGTTCCGAGGACTCCAGGGAGGCCTGGAGCTGGGTGACCAGACGCTGGACCTCCCGGTCCACGACGACCGCGTAGAGCCCTTCCTTGCCACCGAAGTGCTCGTAGACCACGGGCTTGGAGACACCGGCCTTCGAGGCGATCTCCTCCACACTCGTCGAATCGAATCCCTTGGAGGCGAACAGGGAGCGTCCCACCGTCACCAGTTGCTCCCTGCGGGCGAACCCACTCATCCGCGTGCGCTTCTCAGCCATGGGCCCACCGTAGTGGACGCTGGTCGGCGCGGGTCCCGTCCCGCCCGTGTGGTGTGGCAGAATCGGAGCGCCCTTCCGCCCTGGTGTAAAGGCAGCACAGGGGTTTTTGGTGCCCTGGGTCCGGGTTCGAATCCTGGGGGCGGAGCCAGGGGCGCGGTTGTGGGTCCGTCCGGCAGTCCGGGCGGCCCCTCCCGCCCGCCCGGACCGATCAGGCCGGGCAGCACGCTCCGGACGGTTGGTCCCGCGACCGTCCGTCCGGACCGGAACAACAGGAGGACCCGTGTCCCAGCCCGTCGCCGTCATCGTCCTGGCAGCCGGCCAGGGGACCCGGATGCGCTCCGACCTCCCCAAGGTCGTCCATCCCCTGGGGGGTCTCTCCCTGATCGGGCACGCCCTGCGCGCCGCCGAAGGTGTCCGTCCCCGCCACCTCGTCGCCGTGGTGCGCCACCAGCGCGACATCGTGGCCGCTGAGATCGCCCGGGTCGCGCCCGAGACGCTCATCGCCGACCAGGATGAGGTGCCCGGCACGGGGAGAGCCGTGCAGTGCGGCCTGGCGGCCCTGGAGGCGGCCGCCGGGAAGCTCTCCGGCACCCTGTTGGTCACCTATGGGGACGTGCCGCTTCTCGGGTCGGACACCTTGGCGGAGCTCGTCCGGATCCACGAGGAGGACGGGAATGCCGTCACCGTCCTCACCACACGCGTCCCGGACCCCACGGGATACGGGCGGATCATCCGCGATGACGCCACGGGCCGGGTGAGCGCGATCGTCGAGCAGCGAGACGCCACCGTCGAGCAGCGCGCCATCACCGAGATCAACGCCGGCATCTACGCCTTCGACGCCCGATTCCTGGCCGAGGCCCTCGCGAGGGTCGGCACCGACAATGACCAGGGTGAGGTCTACCTCACCGACGTCCTCGCTGCTGCGGCACCCGCAGGTCGCAGTGCCGGTGCCCTCGAGGTTGAGGATGTCTGGCAGGCGCAGGGATGCAACGACCGGGTCCAGCTGGCCGAGCTCGGGGCCGAACTCAACCGGCGCATCTGCGAGGCGCACATGCGAGCCGGGGTCACCATCGTGGACCCTGCGAGCACGTGGATCGAGGTCGATGTCGAGATCGGTCGGGACACGACGATCCAGCCGGCAACGTCACTGCGAGGCGTCACGACCGTCGGCGATTGGTGTGAGATCGGTCCCGGAACGACCCTGAGGGACGCGCGGGTTGGTGCCGGATGCACCCTTCCGGTGGTCTGGGGTGCGGGTGTCGACATCCCAGCCGATACGATGGGAGCGCCGTTCAGCGTCCTCGGCGGGCAGTGACGGGTGCCTGACCGAGTCCCTCGGGCGCTGCGGCGGAGCGGAAGGACGACCGCATGAGCGGGTTGGTGACGAGTGGCGAGAAGCGACTGGTCCTTGTCTCGGGCAGGGCGCATCTCGACCTGGCGACGCAGGTCGGGGAGGAACTCGGCTGCGGGGTCTCCTCCACGACTGCCTACGACTTCGCCAATGGGGAGATCTACGTCCGTTTCAACGAGTCGGTGCGTGGGTCGGACGTCTTCGTCCTCCAGTCCCACACCTCGCCCATCAACAAGTGGTTGATGGAGCAGCTCATCATGATCGACGCCGCCAAACGTGCCTCCGCCAAGCGGATCACCGCCGTTGCGCCCTTCTACCCCTATGCGCGCCAGGACAAGAAGCACCAGGGTCGTGAGCCGATCTCGGCCCGCCTGGTCGCCGATCTCTACAAAACGGCTGGTGCGGACCGCGTCATGAGCGTCGACCTCCATGCCTCCCAGGAGCAGGGCTTCTTCGACGGCCCCGTCGATCACCTCTGGGCCATGCCCGTCCTCGTCGACTACGTGCGCCGCCGGGTGGACCTCTCCAACGTCACGATCGTCTCACCGGACGCCGGACGCATCCGCGTCGCTGAGAAGTGGGCGGCCAAGCTCGGCAACTGCCCGCTGGCCTTCGTCCACAAGACCCGCGACACGACGCGCCCCAATGTCGCTGTCGCCAACCGCGTCGTCGGTGACGTGGCAGGTCGCCAGTGCGTCCTGGTCGATGACCTCATCGACACCGGTGGCACCATCGCCGAGGCCGTCAAGGTCCTCTACAACGCGGGCGCCCAGTCCGTCATCGTGGCTGCCACGCACGGTGTGCTCTCCGATCCGGCGCCGCGGCGGCTCGCCGAGGTGGGGGCCACCGAGGTCATCGTCACCGACACCCTGCCCATCACCCCGGAGAAGCGGTTCTCGAACCTCACCATCCTGCCGATCGCACCGCTCCTGGCACGTGCGATCAAGGAGGTCTTCGAGGACGGATCCGTCACATCCCTCTTCGATGGCGTCGCCTGAGCCTCCCTCCGCGCTAGACTGTCGGGGTTGCTCCGGCGAGGGCAACGGCCCTGTGCCGTTGCCGTGATCGACAGGGCTCTCCGACCACGGTCGGGGTCCTCCCTGCACCGGAGCGGGACGACCACCGCAACTGCGAGGAGAGACACCATGAGCGACAACATTCTGACTGCCACGGTCCGCACCGAGTTCGGCAAGGGTTCCGCCCGCCGTGCCCGTCGAGCGGGTCTGGTCCCCGCCGTCGTCTACGGACACGGTGCCGCCCCCATCCACCTGGACCTGCCCGCCCATGAGCTGTTCCTGACCGTGCGCTCCAACAAGAACGCTGTCGTCACCCTCAAGGCCGACGGTGAGGAGCAGCTCGCCCTGGTCAAGGACATCCAGCGTCACCCCGTCTCCCGCGCGATCCTCCACATCGACCTGCTGGCCATCAAGGCGGGCGAGAAGGTCCAGGTGACCGTGCCGTTGGTGGTCATCGGCGAGCCCACCCCGGGCACCGTCCACAATGTCGAGGAGTTCGAGATCCCGGTCCTGGCCCCCGTCACCTCGATCCCCGAGGGCATCGTGGTCGACATCACCGGCCTCGAGATCGGTGCGGTCCTGCGTGTCTCCGACCTGCCCGTCCCTGAGGGCGTTGAGATCGAGCTCGACCCCGAGCAGGACATCCTCTCCATCCAGGAGGTCCAGGAAGAGCCCGAGGAGCCTGCGGAGTCCGCAGTCGCCGCCGAGGGCGAGGTTCCCGCCGAGGGCGAGGCCGCTGCCGAGGAGGAGTGACCCTCCACCACGCACACTGTCGCGGGGGCCCACCCCATGGTGCGGCCCCGCGTCGCGTCTCCGCTACCATGGCCGCGTGCCCGACGCCCCACTGATCCGGACTGTTCCCGTTCCCTGCGGGCCCACGGAGGAGGACTCCGGCTCCCGGTCCCGGTCCCGCTCGGGGGTGCGCCGACACCTGGCGGGGAGACCGGACCGGGAGGTGCTCGGGGTCGCCCTCGTTGCGGTGACCGCGCTGATGGTCTCCCACCTGCTCACCCCGCGCGGGACGGTCGAGAACGACGTCTCCTACTACCAGCAGTGGGCGCAGTGGGCGTCAGCCAATGGGTTCGACCAGGCCATGCGGGAGTACCCGACCCCGGTCGCGCTCCTGCTGTGGTTGCCCAGCCTGGCCGCAACGACGCCGGAGTCCTACTTCCGCCTGTTCGTGTCCGGCGGTGTCGTCCTCGCCGCCGGCACGACGACCACCCTGCTGGCACTGCCGGGACGGGGAGCAGGCAGGCGCGCAGCGGTCGTCTTCCTGCTGGCGCTCGGAGCCCTGGGTCCCATCACCTTCTACCGCTTCGACCTGCTGCCCGGGGCCCTGCTCGCCCTGGCCTGTGTGTGCCTGGCACGGGGGTCGCGCGGGTGGTCGGTCGCGGTCGCGTTGGGCACGGGCATCAAACTCTGGCCGCTGGTGACCTGGCCGCTGGTCCTCGGGCGGCGCAGCACGCGGCGGAGCGAGATGGTCGCCTTCGTGAGCACAGGCGTCGCCCTCGTCGCCGTCTCCGTGGCCGTGGCGGGCTGGGAGCGTCTGTTCTCCCCCCTGGAGTGGCAGTCGGGACGTGGCCTGCAGGTCGAGTCGGTGCTTGCGTCCTGGGTGCTGCTGGCGCGCACGGTCTCCCCCTCCACCTGGACGGCGGAACTGTCCCGGGCCAACTCCTGGGACTTCTCCGGGCCGGGGGTGTCCGCGACGCTGGTGCTGGGGACGGTGGCGCAGTTGGCCCTGTTCGCCTGGGTCGTGGCGATCACGGTGCGGATGTGGCGCACGCGCGACGCCCAGGCCGCGGCCGCGGCCCTGGCGGCGTCCTCCGTGGTGGCGGTGTTGCTGGCCACCAACAAGGTGTTCTCCCCCCAGTACGTCATGTGGCTGGTCCCGGTGGCGGCAGTGGCGATCGCCCTGGGTGGACGAGGCCTGCCGGGATGGTGGACACCGGCGCTCGTGGTCACCTCCTTCCTGACGCAGCTGTCCTACCCGACCACCTACGGATGGCTCTACTCCGGCTCCACCGGATGGACGTTCCTGCTGGGCACGGCGATCATGCTCACCCGCAATGCGCTCGTCGTGACGCTCGCGGTGTCCATGTGCCGTTCCGCCTGGAGGGCCACGCGGCGCGGGGTCCCCGACGGTGGCCGTTCGCCAGTGCTCGTGGCGTCCTGCTCTTCCGGGGCCGCGCCCGGTCCGTCGACCGACCCCGTTCCCGCGGGAGCATCCCCCGTCGCGGCCACCTCCCTCCCGGGGGTTGCCAGCCTCCCCCTGGTCGCCCCCGCACCCGGGGCCACCATGGACGAGGGCGGCGCCGCCCTCGTCCATCCCCCTGACGACGCGACCGACCCCGCGTCCACGGCACCCGTGTCCGCGGTGCCCGAGGACGCGACCTCTGATCACCTGACCTGCATCGAGTATGAGGAGAAGCCATGAACACCCGCGACCTCCACGTCATCATCCCGGCGGGCGGAGCGGGCACCAGACTGTGGCCGCTCTCGCGGCGGTCGCGCCCGAAGTTCCTGCTCGACCTCACGGGCTCGGGGCGCACGCTGCTGCAGGCGACCGTGGACCGCCTCGCCCCGCGGGCTGCGTCGATCACCATCGTCACCGGCGCCGCGCACCGCGACGCCGTGCTGGACCAGCTGCCCGAGTTTGGTGGGGATCCCGACCGGCACCTCGTCACCGAACCGTCCGGACGCGACTCGATGCCCGCCATCGGTCTGGCCACCTACCTGGTGCGGCGCAGGTACGGCGCGGACGCAGTGGCCGGCTCCTTCGCCGCGGACCACCTGATTGCGCGCCCCGACCTCTTCCTGGAGGCGCTCGACCCGGCCGTGGCGGCGGCGCGCGAGGGGTATGTGACCACCATCGGGATCACCCCGACGGAGCCCTCCACGGCCTACGGCTATGTCCGTCCCGGCGCTGACCTGGACGTGGTGGGTGCGCGCCTGGTGACGAGCTTCGTGGAGAAACCCGACGCGGTGACGGCCCGGCGTTACCTGGGGGAGGGTTTCGTGTGGAACGCGGGCATGTTCGTCATGCGCGCCGGTGTCCTGTGCGATCACCTCGCCCGTCTCCACCCCGATCTGGATGCAGGTCTGGAGCGCATCGCCGGTGCATGGGGAGGCCCGGAGGAACGGGCCGTGCTGGACGGGGTCTGGCCGACGCTGACCCGCATCGCCATCGACCATGCCGTGGCCGAGCCGGTCGCCGCGGAGGGCGGGGTGGCCGTGGTGCCCGCCGATGCAGCACTGGGATGGACGGACCTCGGGGACTTCTGCGCACTGGGCGAGGTCCGCGGCGAGGCCGGGGACGCGGTGCGCGTCGATGCGCCCGCAACGGTGGTCTACACGGAGACCGGGCAGCGCGTGGTGTTGGTGGGGGTTGAGGACCTGGTCGTCGTGACCACCTCCGATGCCATCCTGGTCACGCGCGACGCTGCCGCCCAGGAGGTCAAGCGCGCCGTGGACGCCCTCGCTGAGGAGGGACGCACGGACCTCCTCTGAGATCAGTCCCCCTCCCCCTCCGCCAACCCCCGCCCCCCCCCCCCCCGGGGCGGCCCGAGAGGGGGGGGGGGGGGCCGGCGGAGGGGGGGGGGGGG
>JBQEKJ010000006.1:13872-22324 GCA_052103835.1 Pauljensenia sp. | reverse complement strand
GTCCGCTCTGTTTCGGGGTTGAGGTCCCCTCTGATTGGCATGGGACCGTGCCTCGCAGGTCCCGAAAGTGTGCCTGGAACACGTAGCGGGGCGTGCCTCGAGGTCCAGATGAGGCGTGCCTCGGCGTGGGATGGGAGGAGTGGGTGGGGCGGAGAGGGTCAGGACTCGCGGGCCTTCTGCTTGATGCGGTTCGTCAGCTCGGTGACATGGTTGAAGGTCTCGCGCTTGGCGGCCATCAGTTCGGTGATCTTCTTGTTCGCGTGCATCACCGTGGTGTGGTCCCGTCCCCCGAAGGCTGCGCCGATCTTGGGAAGGGACAGGTCGGTGAGCTCCCGGCACAGGTACATGGCGATCTGGCGTGCCTCGACCATGGTGCGCGAACGATCCGCACTGGAGAGCTGCTCCAGGGTCACCCCGAAGTAGTGGGCGGTCTGGCCCATGATGAGGGCCGCAGTGATCTCGGTGTCCTCGGGGTCGGAGATCATGTCCTTGAGGACCAGCTCGGCGAGGGGGAGGTCGATGCGCTGTTGTGTGAGGTTCGCGAAGGCGGTCACCCGCAGCAGTGAGCCCTCGAGTTCACGGATGTTGGAGGAGATGCGCGAGGCGATGTACTCCAGGACCGCCGGGTCCACCTCCAGGTTCTCCGCCGCCGCCTTCTTCTGGAGGATCGCGATGCGGGTCTCCAGGTCGGGGGGCTGGACGTCGGTGAGCAGGCCCCACTCGAAGCGTGATCGGAGGCGGTCCTCGAAGCCGTTGAGTTGCTTGGGGGGTAGGTCGGAGGTCAGCACCACCTGCTTGTTGGCGTTGTGGAGCGTGTTGAAGGTGTGGAAGAACTCCTCGACCGTCTGCTCCTTGCCCTGGATGAACTGGATGTCATCGACCAGGAGGATGTCGACCTCGCGGTAGCGGCGCTGGAACTCCTCGGCACGGTCGTCGCGGATCGCATTGATGAAGTCGTTGGTGAACTCCTCGGAGTTCACGTAGCGCACGCGCAGGTGGGGGTAGAGCGACAGCGCATAGTGCCCGATGGCGTGGAGCAGGTGGGTCTTGCCCAACCCGGAGTCCCCGTAGATGAACAGTGGGTTGTAGGCCTTCGCCGGGCTCTCCGCCACGGCAGTGGCGGCAGCGTGGGCGAAGCGGTTGGAGGGACCGATGACGAAGGTGTCGAAGGTGTACTTCGGGTTGAGGCGGGTCTCCGTGGAGTCGATGTTGACCGCGTCCAGGATCCTCGAGGCATGGGGACCGCGTGGGGTCTGCAGTGGTGGGTAGTGGTCCTCGGCAGCACCGCTGCCCGCATCCGCGGGTCCGGATGTGGTGGCGTTGCGCCCCACCTCCGCGGAGGCTTCCTCCTCCTCGTCGTCATCGGGGACGAGGGAGGCATCGATGGTCACCGCAATGCGAACATCCCGACCGATCGCGGTGGAGAGGGCCTCGGTCAGTTGCTGCGAGACGCGGGTCTCGATGAAGGACTTGGTGAACTCATTGGGAACCGCCAGCAGGATCGTTCCCTCGATGTCGCCCAGGGGTTTCGTCATGCGGATGAAGGAGGAGGCGACCGGCCCCAGCTCCAGGGAATCCAGGGACTGCACGGCGACCGCCCATGCGTCAGAGAGTGCATTGCCCACCGCTGGGACCTCCACGAGACCGGGGGCGGGGTGACGTTCGACACGAGGGTGACGCCCCAGGGACCTCGTATCGAAGCCCCACAGTACCGTCCGACAGACTTGTCCACAGCTTGGGGAAAGAGTTGTGGAGAACTTTCTCCCGAATGACAGAAATGTAGTTACACCGCCGATCGCGGCAATGACGCCGAATTGTCTCCGTCCACAGGCCTGTGGACGGTGAGGTGGAATTCACCGGTGTGGATGCAACTGTCCACCGACGGGTCCACAGATGTGGACACAACGCCCGTTTCCCGCACCGTTGACGTCCTGCGGCCCGGCTCCTAGGCTGGACTCCCGTATGTGCCCGACCTGTGGGCACGCCCGGCCACACCCTGCGAGGACGTCTCGGTGGGAGTGGGCACACCGACCGATGATCGGGGAGTCACTCCCCCGTTCCCCGAGGAGACTGTCGTGACCAAGCGGACCTTCCAGCCCAACACCCGTCGCCGTTCCAAGGTGCACGGCTTCCGTCTGCGCATGAGCACCCGCGCGGGACGTTCCATCCTGACGAACCGCCGCCGCAAGGGCCGCGCCAAGCTCTCTGCCTGAGAGCGGCACCGGTGTTGCCGCGCGCGCACCGCATGGTGGATCCCGAGGACTTCCGGAGCACGATCCGCCGCGGGTCCCGTGCGGGGAATGCCATGGTCGTCGTGCACTGTCGAACCGACGGGGACTCTGCGGAGAGCCTCGTCGGTTTCGTCGTGCCCAAGCGGGAGATCCCACTGGCCACCGGACGCAACCGGGTGAAGCGCCAGCTGCGCCACCTCATGCGGGCGCGTGTCGATTCCCTGCCTGCCGGGGCCCGCGTGGTCGTGCGCGTCCACTCCGAGGCGCTGGGCCAGGATTTCGACCATCTCGGCTCCGCCCTGGACAACGCCCTTGCACGCGCTTGGGCGCGTCCCCAGAAGGAACACCGATGAGCGCGCGCCCGGGTCCGGTGGCCCGTCTGCTCGTCCAACCGATCCGCCTCTACCAGGGCCTCGTCTCCCCGATGACGCCGCAACGCTGCCGCTACGCCCCCACCTGCTCTGCCTACGCCGTCGAGGCCCTGCAGGTCCACGGTGCCCTCAAGGGGACCGTCCTGGCCACGTGGCGCCTGCTGCGGTGCAACCCATGGTCCCTGGGCGGGGTGGACCACGTGCCTCCGCGCGGACGTTGGCGCCCCGATGCCTGGGTGCCGCCCGCGGACTGGGCGGGCAATGCCGACATCGACGTCCCGATCCCCATGGGGTTGGGCGGGACGGACGTGCCGCTCGCGACAGGGCGCGCAGGCACCCTCCCCACCATGGACGAGGGCGGCGCCGCCCTCGTCCACACACACCTCCCGGCCCCGGCCGGACGACCCGTGGACGCCCTGGGCGTCCCGACCACCTGAAGGAGCACCCCATGTGGGAGAAAGTCCTCCACCCGTTCGCCGTCGCCATCGCGTGGCTGTGGGTGAAGATCCATGACGTCCTGAGCCTGGTGCTCGGGTCGGGATCCGGCGTCGGCTGGGTGCTCTCGATCGTGGTGCTCACGCTGCTGGTGCGGCTGCTGATCCTCCCGTTGTTCCTCAAACAGATCAAGTCCACCCGTGGCATGCAGGCCGTGCAGCCGGAACTGCAGAAGATCCAGGCGAAGTACAAGGGCAAGACCGACACGGTCTCGCGCCAGAAGATGGCGGAGGAGACCCAGGCGCTCTACAAGAAGCACGGGACGAGTCCCTTCGCCTCCTGTCTGCCGTTGCTGGTGCAGATGCCGATCCTCTTCGCCCTCTATCGGGCGATCTTCGCGATCAAGCCACTCATGGAGGGCACCTACACGATCGGTGGCACGCCCTACGACGCGTTGGGTCCGATCACCAAGGCCGTGGCCACGGAGATCGACGGGTCCACCGTCCTGGGTGTGCCCCTGTCGCACACGATCCGCGATGGGGACGGTGGGCTGGGCCTGTTCGCCTTCGTCCTCATGATCATCCTCATGGTCGTCATGCAGTTCCTCTCCATCCGGCTGTCGATGACGAAGAACATGCCGCCGCAGACGGACCCCAACAACCCGATGGTCCGCTCGCAGAAGATGATGATGTACCTGATGCCGGCGATGTTCATCTTCACCGGTCTCGCCTTCCAGATGGGTCTGCTGGTCTACATGGTGACCACGACCGCCTGGTCCTGGGGGCAGTCCGTCTGGACCGTCAAGGTCATGCCGACCCCGGGAGCTCCCGCCTACAAGGAACTGGTCGTCAAGCGCCAGCGCGCCTACCGTGAGTGGGCCAAGGAGTTCTTCGCCGGATATGACCGGGAGCGAGCCGCGGTCGCGGACTCCTCCGAGGCCCTCGAAGAGTTGAATGTGCGCACCCTGGCGGAGGTCCAGAGCAAGGCGAAGGGCCAGAAGGTGGCCAGTGACTTCCCGGAGGCCATGGGTCCGGGTGAGCGCGTCACGATCTACCGCAATCTCGCGAACCAGGAGTGGACGGTGCTGCCCGACGAGATGTGGATGCGCGGTGTCAGGCGTGCCACTGAGAAGTCCCAGGTCCAGCGTTCCCACCAGGCGACGCGCGAACAGCCCCGCAAGCTCAGCCGCGAACAGCGCCGCCAGGAGGCCCTGCGTGAGCAGGAGGAAGCTCGGCAGGCGGAGCGGCGCGAGGCACGCAAGAACGGCGCGAAGCCGGCCTCGAACCTGACGCCGGAGGAGATCGAGCGGCGTCGACAGGAACGTCGGCAGGCACGACGCAACCAGGGCAAGAAGAAGCCGAACTCCCCTCAGGAGTGACAGCGCGAGGGTGGGTGGGGCCGATGGCGGTCCCACTCCCCGGCGCTTCCAGTACCCCATTCCACACATCCGGCCGAAGGACACATCATGAGTGAGAGCACACAGAAGGACCGCATCGCCCAGCTCGAGGAAGAGGGTGAGATCGCCGCTGACTACCTCGAAGAGCTGCTCGACATCGCCGACCTGGACGGCGACATCGAGATCGATGTCGAGAACGGTCGGGCTTCCGTCGAGGTCGTCTCCGAGGACCGCAAGGCCCTGGACCGCCTCGTGGGTGACGAGGGACAGGTCCTCGACGCCCTCCAGGAGCTCACCCGCCTGGCGGTGCAGACGGAGACCGGGGAGCGGTCACGCCTCATGCTCGACGTCGCGGGCTTCCGCGCCGATCGCAAGTCTCAGCTGCAGGCCATCACTGAGGAGGCCATCGCCCGGCTGCGTGCCACCGGTCAGCCCCAGCGCCTGGATGCCATGAACCCCTTCGAGCGCAAGGTCTGCCACGACGTGGTCTCCGCAGCCTGCCTGGTCTCGGAATCGGAGGGTGCCGAGCCGAACCGTCGGGTGGTGATCCTGCCGTCCGAGGAGGACGGAGCGGACGGTGATGGGACGACGGCCCAGGGCGGGGAGTCCCCGGCCTCGGCGGAGCCCGTGGAGGGTGACGGAGCGAGTGCCTCGCAGGCGGTCGACGAGGGCTCTGAGGACGGGGATCCGCAGGAGTGAGCGCCGAGGGCGAAGCGGCGGGTGAGATGCGGGGTGTCGGGTCGGCGGCGTCCGGGGATGAGGGTTCGCCGGTGGAAGGTGTTGAGCGTCCTGAGCATCACTCCCTGGCTGGGGTGACCCCGGAAGGGAGCATCGCGGCGACGTCGGTCCCGGAAGCACCGACCCCGGCGGTGGCCGAGTTCTTCGGGCTCTCCTTCCCGGCGGTGCAGGAGTTCGCGCGGATGGTCGAGGACGAGGGAGAGCTGCGCGGGCTCATCGGGCCCCGGGAGCTTCCCCGACTGTGGTCCCGACACATCGTCAACTCCGCCGCGGTGCTGGACTTCCTGCCGCGTCGGGGGCAGGTCCTCGACGTGGGCTCAGGTGCCGGGTTCCCGGGCATCATCATCGCGATCGCGCGTCCGGACCTGGACGTGCACCTGGCGGAGCCGATGCAGCGCAGATGTGAGTGGCTGGGCGACGTGGTTTCGGCCCTTGGTCTGGACAATGTCACCATCCACCAGGCACGCGCTGAGGAGCTCCGCGGCAAGGGCAAGGCCGATGTGGTCACAGCACGTGCGGTGGCAAACATGTCCAAGTTGATTCGGTTGACATCCAAGCTCATCGCTCCGGGAGGTTCGTTGGTGGCGCTCAAGGGGAGGCGTGCTCCCCTGGAGGTCGAGGATGCAGCCGCTGAGCTCAAGAGGCACCACCTGTCCGCGAAGGTGCACGAGGTCCCCAGCATCATGGAGGACGACTCGACCTATGTGGTGGTCTGCCGGAGGGCGTGAGGCGCGCCCACTCCTGCGTGTGCCGGGCCGGCACAGGAAGGCGGCCACGTAGACTGGATGGGTGGCGAGAGAGGTGGACCTGTGACCGACCGGAACGTTGCGGACACCCCGTTGTCCGCTCAGATCGAGCAGAACCTGGCGGATCGCCGGATGCTCGAGGAAGCGGTCTTCCCGCGCCCCGGTCGTCCCGTCGTCATGACGGTGGCCAACCAGAAGGGTGGCGTCGGCAAGACGACCTCCACGGTGAACATCGCGGTGGCGCTGGCCATGGGTGGGCTCAACGTGGTCGTCATCGATGCCGATGCCCAGGGCAATGCCTCGAGTGCACTGGGCGTGGCCCACGACGTGGGGACTCCCTCCACCTACGACGTCATGATCGGTGGTCTGGCACTTGCGGAGGTGCTACGCCCCTGTCCCGACGTGGAGGGCCTGGTGGTCGCTCCGGCGACGATCGACCTGTCGGGCGCGGAGATCGAGATGGTGGAACTCCCCCGCCGGGAGTTCCTGCTGGCGGATGCCCTGTCCGAGTTCCTCTCGCTGCACCGCGAGGTGGACATCGTGCTCATCGACTGCCCTCCCTCCCTGGGCCTGATCACCCTCAATGCCCTGGTGGCCACGGATCAGGTGCTGATCCCGATCCAGACGGAGTACTACGCACTCGAGGGCCTCACCCAGCTGTGGTCGACGATTCACCGCATCAGTCGCGATCTCAACCCACACCTGCGTGTCTCGACGATCCTGCTGACCATGGCGGATCGGCGCACGAATCTGAGCACGGAGGTCGAGCAGGAGGTCCGCGGGCACTTCCCGGAACTCACGTTGGAAGCGGTGATCCCCCGTTCCGTGAGGGTCTCGGAAGCGCCCAGCTACGGGCAGAGTGTGATCACCTATGACCCGCGCAGCACGGGTGCGATCGCCTATCGAAAGGCCGCGCTCGAACTGAGTCAGCGTCTGGCCACCCCGGGCGGCTGAGTTCGGGTGACACATCGTCCTCATCCGGGGTGAAGGGAGGTTTGCGGCCCGGTCGGCGTGGTGGTGTGGGGCGGCTCGGGGGGTGGGGACCGTCCGTGAGGCGGATGTTTCACGTGAAACATGCGCAGTTCCGCTCGCCTCTCCCTGCACGGGGCGGGCCTCTGTACGGTCGACCATGGGTGTGTCGACCGTGGATGTGACGACCAGGAACGGGACGGCAGCGGTGGTCCTCGGGTGCAGCGAGCTCGAAGCGAATGGCGCTCCCGGTGCGGACAGGCCCCCGTTGGGGGCGCTCACGACGGGTCGTGACCCGGGTGCGGTTGTGCACGGAGTTCAGGCACCTGGGACGGGGGTCGATGGTCGGGACTGTGGCCCCTGTGCGGAAGTGCTTGCGGGACCAGCGCCTGCGGGACCTGGTGTGACGTCGGCATGTGCGGGCGTGGGCCAAAAGGGGAGTCGACCGGGAGGTGCGACAATGGAGGCGTGACGGAGCGCCGATGTTTCACGTGAAACATCTCAGGCACAGACTGGAAGCTGACACGACACGAGAGGCGATGGAGTGGCTCGACGAGAAGTGACCCCAGACGGCATCACTGGCAGCGGTGCTGTGACCGAGGATGCTTCCGGAATGCAGGGGAACCGGGATTCGGCAGCCTCCAGATCCACCAAACCCCAGGACGATGACTCGACCACGGGAGAGGCTCTCGCTCCCGCCAGACATGGCCGTCGCTCGGGTTTGGGCCGCGGATTGGCTGCCCTGATCCCCTCGGCACAGAATGAGGAGGCGGTTCAGGGAGCCAGACCCCTCGATGTGCTGTTCCCCGGCCGCACGGACGATCGGATGCCACATGCGCGAGGGGGTTCGGCGCGGGACCGTCTCGTCCCGGGAACCCAGGGGAAGTCCAAGGGACGGGGCGGTCCGCGTGCCCCGCAGGAGGTCAGCCGTCACCAAGCTGCCGGGAAGACAGTCGTTGACCGGGACGGCGCCACGACCCGTGGGAGCAAGTCCACGTCCAGATCCGATGCGCCGTCGGTAGGGTCCGAGGACACGGGCAGCGACGCAGGCCAGGCCGGGTCCGTCGCGGGAGCAGCCGCGAGGAAGCGCCGGGACGGCGCTGGCGAGGCACGTGCCACGCGCTCCGTCGCTCGGTCCTCCCGGGCACCCAAGCCGGAGCTGTTCGAGGACTTGCTGACGGGCGCGCCCGATGTTTCACGTGAAACATCCACCCTTCCCGCCGAGGGAGTGCACGAGTCGACGCGACAGGACCCTCCCACCAGTGGTGATACCACAGGGCATGCGGACCTGGTATCCGTGCCGGGAGCGACGTTCGCTGACATCCCCACACCGTGGATCATCCCGAACCATCGCCAACCACGTGAGGTCTTCGATGAGGATGACCTCAACGAACTCGCCGCATCAGTCCGGGAGGTGGGCGTCCTCCAACCAGTGGTGGTCCGTCCGATCGACACCTCAGGGACGCCCGACGAGGCGCTGCTGGAACTGTTGGAGGAGCGGCCTGAGGCACGCTACGAACTCATCCTGGTGGAGCGGCGACTCCGAGCCTCCGAGATCGCGGGGCT